>NZ_JBHXTG010000027.1:30327-94311 GCF_042677465.1 Kitasatospora sp. NPDC127111 | reverse complement strand
GAACACCCCTGCCCGGCGGGCCGACGGCGGCACCCTGGGCGTCGGCCGCCGGGGGGGCCGCGCGATCGACCGCCGGGGGGGGGGCCCCCCCGGGCCGGGGGGGCCCCCCCACCGCGCGCTCAGGAGCGCTGCCGCTCGTCCTGTTCCTCCTGCTCCAGCGGCTCCTGCTGCTGCGAGGGCAGGTGGGCGGGAATCGGCGGCACCGGCGGCACCGGCGGCACCGGCGCGCCCGGCCGGCCGCCCGGCCGGCGTCGGCGCACCAGCCAGAACGCCAGCGCCGCCGGCCCGAGCACCAGCAGGAACGGCGTCACCGCCGCGACCGCCACGGCGAGTCCGCGCACGATCGCGACCAGCACGTGCCAGCCGCCGCCCAGCGCGGAGCCGACCGAGGCCCAGAAGCCCTCGTCCTTCTCCTTCTTGACGTCCGGCTGGTCCCGGACGGGCTTCGGCTCCCGCCGCACGTCCAGCGTGATGGTGGAGAGCGAGGTCTTCGCCGACAGCTCCTTCAGCTGCTTCTGCAGCGATTCGAGGTCCGCCTCGCGGCGGCTGAGCTCGCCCTCCAGGCTGGTGATCTCGGCCAGTGTCTTCGCCTGCGCCATCAGCGCCCGGACCCGGTCGACGCTGGCCTGCTGGGTCTGCACCCGGCTCGACACGTCCGCCACCTGCTGGGTCAGATCGTCCGCCTGGCTCCGGCGCGACAGCACCTCGCCGAGGGCGGCGAGCTGGTCCAGCGTCTGCTGGAACGTCGCCGACGGCACCTTGACCGTGATCTGGCCGGTCTGCCCGGCGTTCTCGTCGCCCCCACCGCTCACGGTCTCGGCACCGACGTAGCCCCCGGCGGAGGCCGCCAGCTCCCGTGCCTTCGCCAGCACCGCGGGGACGTCCTTGCCGCGCAGCGACAGCTGTGCGGTGTACGCGATCAGCCGGTTGTCGGCCACCGTGACCGGCCCCGGCGTCGCCACCCCCTTGGCGTCCGCCGCGGCCCCGCCGGGGGAGGCCGCCACCGGAGGGGCCGGCGCCGGCGCGGCGGCGCCCTTCGCCGCACTGTCCACGCCCCGCTCGGCGCCCCCCGCACCGCACCCCCCGACCAGCACCACGGCCGCGACCACCGCCGCCGCCCCCGCTCTGCGCCCCGACCCGAGCCGTCCTCGCACCACGATCGAACCCTCCCCAAGTCCCGTACCAGGCGCCCGGATCCGGACGCCCGGACCATTGGACGGACCCCCGCGCCGATCGGACCCGCCCGGGAGATCGCAACTCGATCACGGCTTGATGGCGGCCCGGACAAGGCGGTCACCGAAACGGGTGAGAGCCAGCCGGTGAGGCCAAGGGCAGGCTCGTTCGGGCTACGGTGAGGGCATGGGTGAGTTGCCGGACTGGATGTACCCGCCCCGCGAGGAGGGGTGGTTCGCCGATGATCTCGACCACCTGCCCCAGGCGCCGCGGCACACCGAACTGATCGAGGGAGCACTGGTCTTCATGACCTCCCCGCAGCGCTCCTGGCACAGCCGTACCGTCACGGCCCTGACCGCCCTGCTGGAGGAGCTTGTACCGGAGGGGTTCCTCGCCGAGCGCGAGATGACGATCAAGCTGGACGGGCGAAACCGACCGGAGCCGGATCTGGTGGTCGCCACCGCCGACTACGATCCCGACCGGACCTGGTACGCAACCGAGGACGTGGCACTGGTCGTCGAGGTCGTCTCGCCCGAGTCCGCCGATCGCGACCGCATCGTCAAGGTGCGGAAGTACGCCGAGGCCGGCATCCCGTACTACTGGGTGATCGAGGAGGAGGGCGGCCTGCCGGTGGTGCATGTCTTCGAGCTCGAGAGCAGCACCTCGTCCTACGCCCCCGCCGGGATCTTCCGGGGCCGGCTGAAGCGGCCGGTGCCGTTCCCCGTCGACATCGACCTCGACGCGCTCGTGCCGGCACCGAAGCGGTCGAAGCGGGCGGATTGAGGCATTCGTGTAAAGACCTGCGAGACTGCGGGGCATGGCGCAAGCACAGGTCGTAGTGATCGGCGGCGGGATCGCGGGGCTGGCCGCCGCCGCGTTCCTGAGCGGGGCGGCGGGGGAGCCCGCGCGGGCGCGGGTGACGCTGCTGGAGGCGTCCGAGCGGCTCGGCGGGAAGCTGCACGGCGGTGAGGTCGGCGGGGTCCGGGTGGACCTCGGGGCCGAGTCGATGCTGGCCCGGCGGCCGGAGGCGGTCGAGCTGGCGCAGGCGGTCGGCCTGGGCGAGGAGCTGGAGCCGCCGACCACCGCCAAGGCCGCGATCTGGACCCGCGGCGCGCTGCGACCGCTGCCCGGCGGGCAGGTGATGGGCGTCCCCGGTGACCTGGCGGCACTCGCCGCGTCCGGGGTGCTCACCGCCGAGGGGCTGGAGCGGGCCCGGCACGAGAGCGTCGGCGAGGGGGTCGCGGACGACGTCGCGATCGGGCGGTACGTCGCCGAGCGGCTGGGCCGCGAGGTGGTGGACCGGCTGGTCGAACCGCTGCTCGGCGGCGTCTACGCGGGGCACGCGGACGAGATCTCGCTGCGCGCCGCCGTACCGCAGCTGCTCGCGATCGCCCGCGGCGGCGGCTCGCTGGTCGAGGGCGTGCACGAGCTGGCCACCCGGCCGCAGACCGTCTCCACCCCCGTCTTCCAGGGCCTGCGCGGCGGCCTCGGCACGCTGCCCGGGGCGGTCGCCGCGGCCTGCGCGAAGGCCGGCGTCGAGCTGCGCACCCGGACGGCCGTCGACGAGCTGCGCCGCACCCCCGCCGGCTGGCGGGTGGTGACCGCCGACGGCGAGGCCCTGCACGCCGACGCCGTGGTGCTGGCGGTGCCCGCGCCCGCCGCGGCCCGGCTGCTGCGCGCCGACGCCCCCGGGGCGGCCGCCGAGCTGGACGGCGTCGAGTACGCGGGGATGGCGCTGGTCACCCTGGCGTTCCGGCGGGCCGACCTGCCGGAGCCGCCGGCCGGCAGCGGGTTCCTGGTGCCGCCGGTGGACGGCCGCCGGATCAAGGCGTCCACCTTCTCGTCCAACAAGTGGGGCTGGCTGGAGCGCTCGGCCCCGGACACCTTCGTCCTGCGCACCTCGCTCGGCCGGCTGCGCGAGGAGCAGCCGCTGGAGCTGTCGGACGAGGAGCTGGTGGCGCAGTCGCTGGCCGACCTGGGCGAGGCGATCGGCCTGAGCGCCCGCCCGTACGACACCGCCGTCACCCGTTGGCGGGCCGGTCTGCCGCAGTACCCGGTCGGCCACCTCGACCGGGTGGCGCGGATCCGGGCGGCGGCCGCCCGGGTGGGCGGACTGGCGCTGTGCGGGGCCGCGTACGACGGGGTGGGCATCCCGGCCTGCGTCGCGAGCGCGCGGGCGGCCGTCGCCGAGCTCGACAAGATGTTGACCCCGCCGACCGGGGAGCACGTCACGGAGAGGACAATGGGCGCATGACTGAGACCGTTGAGCAGCAGCCGGAGCAGCAGCCCGAGAAGAAGAAGGCGCGCGACCTGAACCAGGTCATCCGCTACACCATGTGGTCGGTGTTCAAGCTCAAGGGCGACCTGCCCGAGGACCGCACCGCCCTGGCCGCCGAGGTGGACGAGCTGTTCGCCCAGCTCGCCGCGAAGGACGTCACGGTGCGCGGCACCTACGACGTGTCGGGTCTGCGCGCGGACGCCGACATCCTGGTCTGGTGGCACGCGGCGGACTCGGACGACCTGCAGGAGGCGTACAACCGCTTCCGCCGCACCGGCCTGGGCCGGGTGCTGGAGCCGGTCTGGTCGAACATGGCGCTGCACCGCCCGGCGGAGTTCAACAAGTCGCACATCCCGGCGTTCCTCGCCGACGAGCGCCCGCGCGACTACGTCTGCGTGTACCCGTTCGTCCGCTCCTACGAGTGGTACCTGCTGCCGGACGCCGAGCGGCGCGCGATGCTCGCCGAGCACGGCCAGATGGCGCGCGGCTACCCGGACGTGCGGGCCAACACGGTGGCCTCGTTCGCGCTCGGCGACTACGAGTGGCTGCTCGCCTTCGAGGCGGACGAGCTGCACCGGATCGTCGACCTGATGCGCGACCTGCGCCCGTCCCGCGCGCGGCTGCACGTCCGCGAGGAGGTGCCGTTCTTCACCGGCCGCCGCAAGCCGGTGAGCGAGCTCCTCAACGGCCTGGTCTGAGCAACGGCCCGGTCCGAGCAACGGCCCGGTCCGAGCGTCGTCGGCCCCGAGGGCCGGTCCCCCGTCAACGCGGGTGACCGGCCCTCGGCGCGTTCCCGGCGCGCACTCAGGGGCGTTCGCCCGCGAAGTCGCGCAGCACCGCGAGGTAGTGGCTGCCGAGGTCGACCCGGGTGATCCGGCCGAGCCGGAACTTCGTCGGCTCCTCGTACCAGCGCGCCTCGGTGTCGACCTGGTGCAGCCGCAGCGATTTGGGGCGCAGGCCGGTGACCGTGCCGACCCAGCAGACGTCGGGTGCGCTCTCCTCGGTGTGCAGCGCGACCAGCCCGTAGGCCCGGCTCGCCGCCTCGACCAGGCCCGGCAGGTCGTCCAGCGGCAGGTCGCCGGCCGGCGGGCGGACCGGCCAGTCGCCGGCCCGGCGCAGGGCCCGGACGGTCAGGCCGTCCTCGTCGCCGACCCGGCGGACCTTGCGCAGGTCGGCGGTGCGGACGGCGGTCCAGCCGTCGAGCCGGTGGTCGGTGCAGGCGGCCAGCAGGGTCCAGACCGGGCCGGTGCCGAGGACGAAGCCCTCCAGCCGGTCGGCGCCGGGGATCGAGCGGCGCAGCCGGACGAGCCCGCCGCCGCGCGGGGCGTGGTCGAGGGCGGGTGTCGCGGTGCTCGGCGTGCGGTCCATGGCGGCAGTCTGCCCCGGTCCGGGCGGCCGGTGCATCCGGGTTTCGGACGCAGGTGGGGCACCCGGGCCGGCGTGGCTCCGGGGTGGTTCCGGGGGCATCAGTGGCGGTGGCGGAGGGCGGCGCGGAGGCGGGCGTCGGGGTGGGCGGCGGGGCCGATCATGGCGACGGCGGTGAGCAGTTCGCGCTCGTCGTCGTCGGTGAGGCCGTGCTGGCGCGGCGGGCGGACCTCGCGGAGCACCTCCTGGCCGACCGGGGAGGCCCAGCGGGTGTAGGGGTAGACGTCGACCCGGGCCATCAGCAGCGTGCCCGAGGTGAGCACCAGCGGCAGCGAGAACCAGGCGAGCGGGGCCAGCGCGTCACCGTCCGCGAAACCGCCGAAGGCCAGCGCGCCGGCCAGCAGGACCAGCGACAGCAGCAGCGCCTGCCGGACCTGCCGGATCACCAGGACGGTCTGCCGCTGGACCGGCGCCGGGGTGGCCAGCCCGGCCAACGCGAGCCGGGCGCCGATCTCCAGGACGGTGGGGTGGACGGCCATCGCCCGGCGCAGGTCCTCCGTCGGGCACTGGCCTTCCGGGCCGACGGTGGCGACCACCGCGCGCTCCAGCCGGCTGCGGCCCTTCGGGTCGACCACGGTGGTCCAGCCGGTGTGGGCGAGGTGGAGCCGGCCGCGGGAGGCCATCAGGACCAGCGCGAGGTCGACCACCCGGTCGGGGCCGCCGGCCAGGTACGCCGTCTCGTACAGCCCGATCCCGACCGCCTCGGGCGGCCGGGGCCCCTCCTGACCGGTGAGCGCGTCGGCGGTGGCGGTCATCCGGACCAGCCGGATGCAGGAGTAGACCGCGGCGGCGCAGGCCGGTATCAGGAAGAGCAACCACATGGGCTTGTTGTAGACCCGCCCTCGCCGCGCGGGGAACGCCTTCCCGGACCGCGATACCGAACTGTGACGCGGGAGACGGGCGGGCCGGGGGCCTCAGGAGCCGCAGCCGCCACCGCCACCGCAGCTGGAGCCGCAGCTGGACGAGGACCCGCAGCTGCTGGAGCTGGAGCCGCAGCTCGACGAGGAGGACGACCCGCAGCTCGACGAGGACGAGCCGCAGCTGCTGCTGCCGCAGCTCGAACCCGAGGAGCCGGAGTCCGAGGAGGAGCCGCACCAGATGGTCGAGCTCCCGCAGGTGGAACCGGAGGACGAGGACGAGGAGTTGGACTGGCCCCCGCCCGCGAGCGCCGCCCTGGTGGCCGCCTCGTGGGCCGCGTCCTCGGCGGCGGCGGTCAGCAGCGCGTCCTGCAGTTCCGGGTCGTCCAGTCCGCCGGCGGCCAGCCCGCCGAGCGCGACCGCGCCGAGCAGGAGGGCGGCCGCCTCGGGCGCTCCGACGCCGGGCCGCCACGCGCCACCGGTGGTCATCAGTGCGAGCTGACGCCGCCCGGCCGGGGTGATCCGCCCCCGGTGCGGCCGGGTGACGAGCAGTGAGACCAGCCCGACCCCGAGCAGGACGAGCGGGATCCACAGCGCCGGGCTGTCGGAACCGGCGGTGCCGTCGTCCAGGACGTAGGCCAGGACGGTGGTGGCCACCACGGCGAGCAGCGCGAACCAGATCAGCCGGTGCGCCGAGCGGGCCCTGCGCATCCGGTCCGGGCGGCGCAGCAGTCCCCGGTCGGCGAGGCCGTCGCCGAGCTTCTGGACGGCGGAGGAGCGCATCACGGTGCGGCGCAGCGGGCCGAGTTCGCGCTGCCCGGTCGGTCCGACGGCGTCGATGATCGCCTGGTCCACGGCGTCGTAAGGGGTGGCGTCGGTGATGGTGACCAGGCGGTCCCGGTTGATCACGACGCGGCCGGCCTGGTGCATCCGCAGGAGCGCGGTGTCGAACACCCGGCCCGGCCCGCCGGCGAGGAAGGCGGTCTCCAGCAGCGGCAGGCCGCGGCCGGGCAGGCCGAGGGCGTGGCGGACCCGCCCGACCTGCTGCTTGGCCTGCGCCGCGTACAGGGCGGCGGCGGCGAGTGGTACGGCCGGGATGAGGAAGTAGCTGTTGTGCCACATGGGCGGTCCCCCCGAACGGGTTGGTGCGGTTCTCGATGCGGTCAGTGGGTGGGCCGGCGGCCGGGCGTGAGGGCCCGGCGCAGGCGGGTGAGCGGGCCGGGCGGCTGCTCCGGGGCGGGGCCGTCGAGCCACCGCTCCAGGGCCCGGCGCTGCTCGGGGCCGAGCCCCTCCCCGGGGCCGTAGGCCGAGGTGTTGGCCAGCGCCCAGGCGGCGAAGGCCCGGGCGTCGGCGCGGTACCCGCCGGTCTGCGGGTGCCGGCGCGCGTAGGCGAGGAACAGCGGCCCGTACTGCGGCCCGAGCAGCCGGGGCAGGTCCGGGGCCACCTTGGCCGCGGTGTCCCGGCGCTTGTGGGCCAGGCCCAGCGCCTGGGCGTGGACCTGGGCCTCGTCGAAGCCCGGTGGGACCGGCCCGCCCGCCACCAGGGCGGCCAGCAGGGCCTCCTGGCGCTCGGCCAGCCGGGCGCGGGCGGCGGCGAGGCCGGCGTCCTCCGGGGGCGTCAGGATCTCCGGGGTCGTCACGGCTGCCGGGCTCCGTCCAGGACGCGCCGGATGGCGTCCAGTTCGGCGGCCAGCTCCGCGGGCGGCGGGAAGTTGGCGTCGCGTTCCAGCAGCACGCCGGGCGGTGCGACCCGTGCGCACAGCTCGGCGAGCACCTCCAGCACGGGCTCGGTGACGGGGTGGGCGTGGGTGTCGTGCCAGACGCCGTCGACCAGCCGGCCGCCCGCCACGTGGACGTAGGCGAGCGCCTCCAGCGGAAGCCGGTCCAGCTCGGCGGCCGGGTCCAGGCCGAGGTTGACCCGGTTGGTGTGCAGGTTGGCGACGTCGATCAGCAGCCGGACGCCGGTGCGCTCGACCAGCTCGGCGAGGAACTGTCCCTCGGTCAGCTCGTCGTCCGGCCAGGCCAGCTGGGCGGCGATGTTCTCCAGGGCCAGCGGCACCGGCAGCTGGTCCTGCGCGATCCGGACGTTCTCGGCGATCACGTCGAGCGCGTCGCGCGAGCGCGGCACCGGCAGCAGGTGCCCGGCCTCCAGGCCGCCGGCCCGGACGAACGCCAGGTGCTCGGTGACCAGCGGCGAGCCGAGCGCCCCGGCCGTCTCGGCGAGCCTGCCGAGCCGGGCCGGGTCGGGCCGGTCGGCGCCGCCGAGGCCGAGCGAGACGCCGTGCGGGATCACGGTGACGCCGCGCGCCCGCAGGACCCGCAGCGACTCGGGCAGGTGGCCGGCGCAGACGTTCTCGGCGACCACCTCGACCCAGTCCAGGCCCGGCTGGCGCTCGACCACGAGGTCGATCTCGCTGCGCCAGCCGAGGCCGACGCCCAGGGTGCCGCCGTCGGCCCGCCGGGCAGGGGTGTTCAGTGCAGGGGAGGTCATCGGTGCGCCCCCTTCGGAGGGCTGGGTGGGAGGCCGTCGGCCGGCGCGGGCGTCGTCGCCAGGGCCGGTCCGGGCCGTGCTGCTGAGGATGTCCCCGGGCGCGGTGGCTGCCAAGCATTGCCCGGTAATCTCAGAGCATTACTTGAGCTTGCCGGCCCGTGCAGGAGGGACTCTAGCCCCCTCCCGGCGGAAGAACCGCAGGTGGTGGCGGAAATTCGGAGGCGGCCGGGGCCTCCGGGACGCTACCGTGGCCCGCCTATGACGAGACTGACGATTCGTGACTTCCGGCCCGCCGACGCCGAGGCCGTGGCCGCCGCCCACAGCGCGGGGCGTGAGCACCTGGTGCTCCGGCCCGAGGTGTTCGTGTGGATGGACGCCCACCTCCCGGCGGAGCGGCACCACCGCACCCTCGTCGCCGAGCTCGACGGCCGGGTGGCCGGCGCGCTGCGCTGCGGCCTGGTCACCGGCACCACCACCAAGGGCATCGGCTACGCCAACGGCAGCATCCTGCCCGCGTACCGGCGCCGCGGCGCGTTCACCGCGCTCCTCGAAGCGGCCGAGGCCCACCTCGCCGAGCACGGCGTGGTCGAGGTGCACAGCTGGGTGGACGAGGAGCCGGCCGCGCTGGAGTTCGCGGCGAACCGCGGTTTCACCCCGGGGAGCACGGCCCACTTCGCCGGCCGTGACCTCGCGCTGCCGCTGCCGCCGGCCCCCGCACTGCCGGAGGGCGTGGAGCTGCGTCCGTCGAGCGAGTGGCTGGACGACCCGTACCCGATCTTCGTCGTCGAGGCGGACGCGATCCGGGACGAGCCGGGCGAGATCGTGATGGACGCCGCGGACTACGAGGAGTTCCTGAACGGCGACTGGGCCCGGCCGGACCTCCACCACGAGCTCACCGTGGTCGCGGTGGTCGACGGCGAGCCGGTCGCGTTCAGCGCGGTGCACACGGACGGCGTCGACCGCTACTGGTCGGCCTTCACGGCCTGCCGGCGGGACTTCCGGGGGCGGGGCCTGAGCAAGCTCGCCAAGTACGAGTCGCTGCGCCGGGCGCGGGCCGCGGGCTTCCGGCGGGCGTACACCAGCAACGACGCGACCAACGCACCGATGCTCGCGATCAACGAGTGGCTCGGGTACGAGCGCTGCGCGAGCGAGCGGAAGTTCACCAAGCGACTGGGCGGCTGACGGGCTGACGGGCTGACGGACGGGAGGGCGCGGGCCAGGGCCGAGGCGGGGGCCCGGCTCTCCCTCACCCGCAGGAGTGAATCGGGCGCACACCCGGCACGACGCGCCGGGTGTGCTGCTGTGCCGGGAGTTCCTGGTGTTCTACGGGGCATCACCTCACGGCAGACAGTTCGTGCCCGAGTCTTCCGCGCGGGGGGATGGTATGGAGATCCTGCTTCAGGTCCTGGTCGGATTCGTTCCGGCCGTGATCGGCTTCCTCGCGGCCCGCTCCCTCGCCCGCGCCCGGCTCTTCCTCCGCTACGGCTTCCTCCGGGCGCTGCTCGCCCCCTACAGCCGGGTGCAGATCATCACCCCGAGCATCGAGGTGGCGGAGTTCGCCTTCGCCAAGGACGGCCGCCGGTTCACCAGCCGCGGCCCGCGGAACGTCCTCTTCATGCCGATGGCCGAAGCCCGGGCGATAGCCCAACTCACCGATCTGCTAAGGAAGATCAACCGCAAGGCGACGATCGAGCTGGTCACCGCCGGGGCGCAGGACCCGCGGATGCCGACCTTCTCGGTCGGCGGCCCGAGCGTCAACCCGTACTCGGCGAGCGTGCTCGGCGCGGCCTTCCCGGACTTCTGCATCGAGTACCCGGAGGCGGCCCGGGCCCGTTGGGGCGGGATGGCCTTCGAGGCGCAGTACAACGCCGCCGACGAGCTGATCCGCGACCACGGTTTCGTCTTCGTCACCCACACCTCGCGGCACGCTCCCTGCATCGTGCTCTGCGGCGTCTTCGCCTTCGGCTCGGCGATGGCGGTCGAGGCGCTGGCCGCGGCGACCCGCAAGTCCCCGCTGGCCGCGCTCTTCCGCAGCGGGGAGAAAGGATTCGCCGCCGTCGAGGGCCGCGTGATCGGCCTGGACACCGTCGACGTGACGGTGGAGGTGTGCCGCCTCCTCCCGGCGGCCTGAGCCCTTCCCGTCCTCCGTCCTGCCCCTTGAGACGAAGTGGTTCAGACCGCACCGGTGCGAAGGGGGACAGGTCGGGAGGTTCTGGGGCAGGAAGTGGCCGGAATCGCAGGGGTTTTGCTCCGCTCCTGTCACATCATCGGCATAATCGCGCCCATGACGATCAGCCGCGCGAACGTGAGCGCGATTGCCGAAGACCTGTACGTGTGGCTTCCGCCGAAGCGCGGCTGGGGGCTGGCCAACTGTGGGCTGCTGGCCTCGCCGCGCACCGCACTCTGGATCGACACGCCCTACGACCCCTCCCTCGCCGCCGAGTTCCTCGCCGAGAGCCGCAAGCGGCTGGCCGACGGGGTCACCGTCGACCGGGTGGTCGTCACCCACGCCAACGGGGACCACCTGTGGGGCGCGGGGGTGCTCCCGGACGCCGAGGTGATCGCCACCCGCGAGGCACTGGACCACATCCACTACGAGCCGACGCCCAAGCAGCAGCACGCGCTGGTCACCGGCGGCGACCCGGACTCGCTCCTCGGCGGCTACCTCCAGGAGCACTTCGGCCAGTTCGACTGGTCGGCGACCGAGCCGGTCCACCCGCACACCGTGTTCCGCGGCGAGCTGGAACTGCGGGTGGGGGAGTACCCCGTGCAGATCACCGCCCTGCCGGCCGCGCACACCGGCGGCGACCTGCTGGTGCACCTGCCGCACCAGCGCGCGGTGTTCACGGGTGACGTGATCTTCGGCTCGACGCCCGAACAGCCCGGCGACCACCCCTCGCACTGGGCCGGCCCGCTGGAGAACGTCATCGCCGCCTGCGAGCAGGCGCTCGCCACCGGCGCCGAGGTGTTCGTCCCCGGCCACGGCCCGGTGCTCGACCGGGCCGGCGTCCGGGCCCACATCGCGTACCTCGCCTACGTGCGCGAGCGCGCGCACACGCTGCACGCCGCCGGGATACCCGCGCTGGACGCCGCCCGGCGGGTCATCGCCGAGCAGCGCCACCCCGAACTCGGCCTGCCCGAGCGGCTGGTGCTCACCGTGGCCGCCGAGTACCGGCACCTGGACGGCAGCGAGGTGCCGAACGTCCTGGAGGCGATGAGCCAGGTCGCGCTGGTCGCCCGGGAACTGGCCCAGGACGCCGCCCGCCCGACGCGGCCCCGACCCGGGGACGCCGCCGGCGCCCCCGCCTGACCGCCGGTCCACCCCGGTCCGGCTCGACCGGCCGCACCTTCCAGCCCCTTCGATCGAGGACTTCCGAGGACGTCGATGACGCAGACCGCGCAGCTCGCCCTGGCGGTGATCGCGATCGCCGCACTCGCGGCGACCGGTGCCCTGGCCCGCGGACGGTCCCGGGCGCTCGCCCGGGCCGTCACCGCCGAGACGGCCGCCGCCCACAGCGAGGAGCGGGCCCGGGCCGCCGACGGCCGGCTGGCCCGGGGCGAGCGCCAGCTGCGCGAGGCGCAGGAGGTCACCCGCCGGGCGACCGAGGAGGCCAGGCGCGCCGAGACCAGGGCCCTGGCCACCGAGGGCCGGGCCCGCGAGGCCGACCAGCGCACCGCCGCGGCGGAGCACCGCGCGGCCGAGGCCGAGCTGCACGTCCGCGCGGCCGAGGAGCGCACCGCGGAGGCCGGCCGGCGGGCCGAGGAAGCGGACCGCCGGACCGCCGGCCTGCTGGCCGAGGTCGGCCATCTCGCCGCCGAGCGGGTGGCCGCCGCCGCCCTGCGGCTCAGCCACCCCAACGCGCCCGCCGCCGGACCGCTGGACGCGCGAGCCGTCGGCCCGGAGGCGGTGCTCGCGTTGCAGGCCGTCCTGGACGCCGCCACCGCCGCCGTCACCGACGAGCGCGAACGGGTCGACGCCGCCGCCCGGGCCGCGATGCGCGGCGCCACCTCCAAGATCCAGACGCTGCTCTACCAGATCCAGAGCCTGGTCCAGCAGCTCCAGCACGAGAACGACGACCCGCGACTGCTGGAGGTCGACTTCCGCAACGAGGTCGCGCTGCGCCGGATCCAGACCATCGCGGTGCTCTGCGAGGCGTGGCCCGGCCTGGCCCGGACCGATTCGCCGCTGGCCGAGGTGGTCGTCGGAGCCCTCTCCCGGGTGCCCGGCTACGCCCGGATCAAGGTCGCCAACCACCTGCGGGAGAGCCGGTTGGCCGTGGTGGCCCGGGCCGCCGAGCCGCTCGCCATCGCGGTGGCCGAGCTTCTCGCCAACGCCACCGCGTACTCGCACCCGGAGACCGACGTCCCGGTCACCGTCCAGCAGGGCGGCCGCGGCGCGCTGGTGATCATCGACGACAGCGGCATCGGCATGGAGGAGGACCAGCTGCGCCGGGCCCGCCGGCTGCTGGCCGGCCCGCCCGAGGTGTTGCTGACCGAGCTGGGCAACCCGCCGAAGACCGGCTTCGCGGTGGTCGGCAAGCTCGCCCGGCAGTACGGCTTCGCCTGCCACATCGAGCCCTCCCCGTACGGCGGCATGCGGACCATCGTGCGGATCCCGGCCGGGCTGCTGACCGTCGTGGACCAGGAGCAGCCGCTCTCGGTGCTCACCCCGCTGCCGCTGCGCGCCGGCGCGGGGCCGGCCCCCGCGCCCACCGTGCAGGTGGTGCCTTCCCCGCGTGACGGGTCCGACGGGCACGGTGGGTCGGACGGGCACAGTGGGTCGGAGGGGCACAGCGGGTCGGGCGGGCACGGTGCGCCGGACGGGCACGGCCTGCCGCCCCGGCACGCCGCGCCGGCCATGCACGTCGTGCCGTCGGTGCAGGACGTGCCGTCCGACGGCACCGGGCTGCCCAGCCGTCGCCGTCGCCAGCCGCTCGCCCAGCAGCAGCCGGCCGGCGGCACGGACGGCCGGACCGCACGGCCCGCCGGGACGGCCGACGGTACGGCGGCCGGCGGCACGCGGGAGGCCCCCGGCGGCGGCCTGGCCCGGCGGACCCCCGAGGAGGCCGCCGCCCGCTGGCAGGCACTGCAACAGGGCACCGGCTCCGGCCGGGCCGCCGTCGCCGAGGCGGCCACCGAGGCCGCGGAGGCCTCCGGGACCGCCGGAGCCGCAGCGCCCGCCGCCCCCGCGACCGCCCCCGCCGCACCGGACACCGCCGACGCCGCCCCCACCGGCGCCGATACCGCCGCCCCCACCGGCGCCGACACCACCGGCTCCGGCCGGGCCGCCGTCGCCGAGGCGGCCACCGAGGCCGCGGAGGCCTCCGAGGCCGCCGGAGCCACAGCGCCCGCCGGAGCCGCAGCGCCCGCCGCCGCCGCGACCGCCCCCGCCGCACCGGACACCGCCGACGCCGACACCACCGGCGCCGACACCGCCGCCCCCACCGGCGCCGACACCACCGGCAGCACCGACGACACCGGTACCGCCGACCGCACCGGTGGTCCGGCCGAGCAGGCCGGCCCCGCCCAGTCCTCCGAAGGAGCCGAGCAGTGAGCAGCACGCCCAGCCCGACCACCACCGACGAGATCTCGTGGGTGCTGACCCCGCTGCTGGAGCTGCCGGGCGTCGTGCACGCGGTGATCGCCACCGGTGACGGCCTCGTCGAGGGCGCCTCGGACGGCCTCGGCCGCGCCTCCGCCGAGCGGGTCGCCGCGATGACGGCCACCGTGCACGCCGCCGCCCGCGCGTTCACCACCGCCTTCACCGACACCGAGCAGCCCCGGCTGGCGCAGACCGTGGTCGAGTCCGAGCAGGGCTTCGCGATCGTCGTCCCGGCCGGCGAGAACACCTCGCTGGCGGTGTTCACCACCCCGGACGCCCAGCTCGGCAACGTGGCCTACCAGATGCAGGTCCAGGTCGCCGCCCTGGGCCGCGCCCTGGCGAGTCCGGCCAGGCGGCAGGGCGTCAGCGCCCGGTCATGACCGCCGTCCCCCGCAGGCGGATGGTCCCCGCCTACCTGGCCACCGGCGGCCGCGCCCGGCCCGGCTCGGCCGGCTTCGAGCGGCTGACCGTCCTGCACGCCACCGGCGCCGAGCCGCCGCAGGCGCTGTACGAGCTGGAGGACGAGCACCGCCGGCTCTGGGAGCTGCTGCAGCCGGGCGCCCTGACCGTGGTGGAGGCCGCGGCCCACCTGCGGCTCCCGGTCAGCGCCACCGTCTTCCTCGCGGCGGACCTCGTCGAGGCGGGCTGCCTCCGCGCCCGCGCCCCGATCCCCCGTGCCCAGCAGACCGACCGTTCCATCGTCGAGAGGCTCCTCGTTGGACTCCGCACTCTCCGGTAGCCCCGCCGGACCCTCCGGTGGCGCCGCCGGGCCGTCCGGCAGCCGGACCGTCGACCGGACCGACGGCCAGACCGACGGCCAGACCGTCGACCAGACCGACGACCGGGCGTCCGGGACGGGTCGGGTGGGCTACCTGCCCGACCGGGACCAGACGCTGATGAAGCTGGTCGTCGCCGGCCCGTTCGGCGTCGGGAAGACGACGCTCATCCGCACCCTCTCGGAGATCCCCACCCTCCACACCGAGGAGGCGATGACCGAGACCGGCGCCCCGGTGGACGACACCGCGCTGCTGCCGGACAAGGCCACCACCACGGTGGCGGTCGACTTCGGCCGGCTCACCCTGCCCGGCCGGGTGGTGCTCTACATGTTCGGCACGCCCGGCCAGCGCCGCTTCTTCCCGCTCTGGCAGGACATCGCCCGCGGCGCGGTCGGCGCCCTGGTGCTGGCGGACACCCGTCGGCTGGCCGACTCGTTCGAGATCATGGACATGGTCGAGGAGCAGGGCCTGCCGTACGCGGTCGCCGTCAACTGCTTCCCCGACGCGCCCGTGCACCCGGTCGAGGTGCTCCGGAAGCACCTGGACCTGCACACCGACACCCCGCTGGTGCTCTGCGACGCCCGCGAGCGCCGCGCCAGCCTGGACGCGCTGATCGCGCTGGCCGAGCACGTGCTGCACGGCCTGCCCGCAGCCCCCGACGCCGCCCCGGAGCAGCCGTGACCAGCACCGACGCATCCGCCCCCACCGTCGACGCGCAGCCCGCCGACCCCGCAGACCACTCCGGTCACCCGGACCGCGCCGACCACGCCGACCACCCCGACCGGCCGGTCCCGATCCACGGCCCGGCGTTCGCCGCCGACCCGCACCGCGTCTACGAGCGGCTGCGCCGCCACGGCCCCGTCGCCCCGGTGGAGATCGCGCCGGGCGTCGAAGCCCTGCTGGTCACCGACTACCAGGCCGCGCTGGACCTGCTGCGCGACACCGACACCTTCTCCAAGGACTCCCGGGCCTGGCAGCGGACGGTGTCGCCGACCTCCCCGCTGCTGCCGGTGCTCGGCTACCGCCCCACCGCCCTGTTCAGCGACGGCGAGGTGCACGCCCGCTACCGCCAGGTCATCACCGACGGCCTCGCCCTGCTCGAACCGCACGTGCTCCAGCGCCGGGTCGCCGAGGTCGCGCACCGGCTGATCGACACCTTCGAGGCCACCGGCACGGCCGACCTGATCGCCGAGTACGCCCGGCAGCTGCCGGTGTTCGTCTTCAACACCTGGTTCGGCGTGCCCGAGGAGCACAGCGCCCGGCTGGTGGCCGGCATCGGGAGCCTGATCGAGTCCACCGAGAAGGCGGTCGCCGCGTACGGGGACCTCCTCGCGGTCGTCACCGCCATGGTGGCCGAGCGGCGCGAGCGCCCTCGCCACGACCTGACGTCCTGGTTCCTCACCCACCCGGCCGGGCTGGACGACGACGAGGTGGTCCGGCAGATCACGCTCACCATGATCGCCGGGCACCAGCCGACCACCAACCTGATCGGCAACGCGCTGCTGCGCCTGCTCACCGACGCCCGGTACGCCGGTTCGCTGTTCGGCGGCGCCATGACGGCGTACCAGGCGATCGACGAGGTGCTCTGGCACGAGCCGCCGATGGCGAACCTCTCCGCGCACTACCCCCGCTACGACATCACCTTCCACGGCCGCGAGATCCCGGCCGGCTCGCTGGTGCTGGTCTCCTACGCGGCCGCCAACTCCCAGGCCGCGCCGCCCACCGGCGGCACCGGACTGCGCAGCGGCGAGTCCGCCCACCTGGCCTGGGCGGCCGGCCCGCACGCCTGCCCCGCCCGCGACCCCGCGCTGCTGATCGCGATCACCGCGATCGAGCAGCTCACCAGCCGCCTCGGCGACCTCGAACTCGCCACCCCGGCCGAGGAGCTGCTCTGGCGCCCGGGCCCGTTCCACCGCGCCCTGGTCCACCTCCCGGTCCGCTTCCAGCCGGTCTCCGGGTAGCCCGGGGGCGAGGCGGCGCCGGGGCGAGGGGGCGGACGGCGCGGAGGCCCGGGAACCGATCCGGTTCCCGGGCCTCCTGCCGGCGCCACCGAGGCCGGCGCTACCGAGGGCAGCGCTACTCGGCCGGCTTCAGCGTCAGGGAGATGCTGTTGATGCAGTACCGCTGGTCCGTCGGCGTGCCGTAGCCCTCGCCCTCGAAGACGTGCCCGAGGTGGCCGCCGCACGTGGCGCAGCGGACCTCGACCCGGCGCATGCCGAGCGAGTTGTCCTCGATGTACTCGACCCGGTCCTCGGCCAGCGGCGCGTAGTAGGACGGCCAGCCGCAGTGGCTGTCGAACTTGGTCTCCGAGCTGAACAGCTCGGCGCCGCAGGCCCGGCAGCTGTAGACGCCGACCGTCTTGGTGTCGGTGTACTCGCCGACGAAGGGACGCTCGGTGCCCGCCTCGCGGAGGACGTGGTACTCCTCCGGCGTCAGCTGGGCGCGCCACTCGGCGTCGGTCTTCTGGATCTCGTAGCTCATCACGGCTCCCGGTCGGGCGACTCAGACGTTGGTGGCAACGTTCGCGAGGTGCTTGAGAATTTCGGGCCCGAGGTTGGTGACGTCGCCCGCGCCCATGGTGAGCAGCAGGTCGCCGGGGCGGGCCAGGCCGGCCAGCCGGGCGGGGGCGTCGTCGAAGACGTGCTCGGCGGTGACCTCGGCGCCGGCCCGCTTGGCCGCGTCGATGATCAGCTCGCTGGTGACGCCGGGGATCGGGTCTTCACGGGCCGGGTAGATGTCGAGGACGACGGAGGCGTCGGCCAGGGCCAGCGCGGCGCCCATCTCCTCGGCCAGCTGCTGGGTGCGGCTGAACAGGTGCGGCTGGAAGACCACCAGCACCCGGCCCTCGCCCTCCAGGCCCTCGCGGATCGCCTCCAGGTCGGCGGCCATCTCGGTCGGGTGGTGGGCGTAGGAGTCGATCACCTGGACGCCGCCGGCCTCGCCCTTGAGCTGGAGCCGGCGCCGCACGCCGGTGTAGGCGCCGATCGCCTTGGCCAGGTCGGCGGCCGGGACGCCGAGCGCGACGCCGGCGGCCAGGGCGGCGACCGCGTTGTGCGCGTAGTGCCGGCCGGGCACCGAGACGGTGAAGGACAGCTCGGCGCCGTCCAGCAGGACGGTGACCTCGCTGGTCATGCCGCGGGCGGCGACCGACAGGACGCGGACGTCGGCGTCCTCGGCGGAGCCGACGGTGACCACGTTCAGGCCCTCACGGCCGGCCACCCGGGCGGTCAGCTCGCGGGCGCCGTCGTGGTCGGCGGAGACCACCAGGGTGCCGCCGGGGGTGATCCGGCCGACGAAGGTCTCGAAGGACTCGTAGATCTCCTCGATCGAGGCGTAGTTGGCGTGGTGATCGAGCTCCACGTTGAGCACGATCGCCACCTCGGGCGCGTACTTGTGGAAGCTGCGGTCGCTCTCGTCGGCCTCGGCGACGAAGATCTCGCCGGTGCCGTGGTGGGCGTTGGAGCCGGGCGCGTCGAGGTCGCCGCCGATCGCGTACGAGGGGTCGAGGCCCAGCTCGCCGAGGGCGACGGCCAGCATGCTGGTGGTGGTGGTCTTGCCGTGGGTGCCGGCCACGGCCAGCGCCCGGCGGCCGCCCATCAGCGCGGCCAGCGCGTCGGAGCGGTGGACGACGGGGACGCCGCGCTCGCGGGCGGCGGCCAGCTCCGGGTTGTCGGCGCGGATGGCGCTGGAGACGACGACGCTGCTGACGCCGTCCGGCACGTGCTCGGCGGCGTGGCCGATGTGCACCTCGGCGCCGAGGGCGCGCAGCGCGAGGACGGTCTCGGACTCCTTGGAGTCGCTGCCGGAGACGCTGGCGCCGCGCACCGCGAGGATCTTCGCCAGGCCGGACATCCCGGCGCCGCCGATGCCGATGAAGTGCGGGGCGTGCAGGTCGTGCGCGGCGTCGTTCAAGGCGGGGCTCCGTACGGGCGATGGGCCCTCCCGCCCGGTGGCGGGCGAGGAGGGAGGGGAACAGGGGCGGACGAGATGCGGATCGTCCTCGCGGCGGACCGCAAGGACGATTCTGCACCACCGGCGCACCCGGTCAGGAGTCGCTGGCGAACAGCCGCAGCACCGGGACGCCCACCTTGTGCCTGGCCTGCGAGGCCCAGTCGCGGTGGAAGAACTCCTCCACGAAGTGCGGGGAGGTGAGCACCACCACCTCGTCGGCCCGGTGCTCCTCGACCACCGCGCGCAGCCGGTCCAGCGGCTTGTCCTCGACCAGCTCGCCGACCGCCTCGGCCCCGGCCGCCCGCAGGTGGCGCAGGCTGTGCTGGAGCGACTCGCCGGCCACCGTCGGCCCGCTCTCGGACTCGTCGTGCTCGTGCACCACCTTGTCGAGGTGGCCGAGTGCGACGTCGTCCAGTGCCCGCAGCAGTTCGTCCTGCTTGCCGCGCGGCTGCATCAGGACGACGAAGGACACCTTCTCCTCGCTGTGGAGCGTGGTGACCAGCTCCACGTCGGCGTCGGAGAGCGCCTTTTCGATCATCAGTACCGTCTTGAACACGTGAGTCCCTTCCAGTGGCCGGCCCCCGGGCCCCGGCATCGCATCCCATACTGCCCGGCGGAAGCTTTCCGCACGCGGCTCACCCGTCACACGGGCCACGCGGAGGAAGGTTCCCGGAGCGGGACCGGGATCACGCTCCGGAGGTCACGTGGCCGACGGGGCGGAGTGCGGGTGAGGCCGCAGGTAGCGGGTGAAGAGGAATCCTTTCTGCTCGATCAATGAGACCAGCCGCATCCGCTGCACGTCGGGCATTTCCGCATCGTGGATGATGCGCGGCGCGTCGCCGGCCGTGATCAACGGAGCCAGCGACAGGCACAGCTCGTCCAGCAGGTCCGCGGCCGCCAGCTGTCCCAGCAGCCGCGGCCCGCCCTCGCTCAGCAACCGCGTCCAGCCGCGCTCCGCCAGCGCCGACACGGCCGTCCGCAGGTCCACCGAGCCCTCCCCGGCCACGATCACGTCGGCCACTTCGGCGACCGCCCGCCGGCTCTCCTCCGGGGTGTCCGCGGTGGTGATCACCACCGTGCGCACCAGCGGCTCGGTGAACAGCGGCGCGGCCAGGTCCAGCCCCAGCGAGCGGGTGACGATCGCGATCACCGGTGCCGGGGCCTGTCCGGCCGCCCGGCGCGCGCCGGCGAACCCGGAGTGCGCCCGCGCGGGGCGGTAGCCCTCGGCCCGGACCGTCTCGGCACCCACCAGCACCACGTCCGACAGCGCCCGCAGCACGCTGAAGATCCGCTTGTCGGCGTCCCCGGAGAGCCCCTCGGAGAGCCCGTCCAGCCTCGCCCCGCCGTCCAGGCCGGCCACCATGTTGGCGCGCAGCCACGGCCGGCCGTGATTCACCTGGTCGGGGTACGCGTAGACCGCGGCGAGCGACTCCAGCGAGCCCGGATCGGCGGACGGCCGGTCCAGCGGGCTGATCAACTGTTGCATGGCACCAGTGTTCCACCGGCGGCCCCGCCCGACCGGCCCGGCCGCCGCCAGGCCCGTACCCGGCCGGTACCCGGCCCGGGCCTGGGGCGTGCACGACCAGGCGTACCCTCTACTACCGTGCCCGCAGCAGCAGCCCCACACCCCGAAGCCGCGACCGGTGCGAGCGAGTCCATAGCGACCGCGACCCCGGACGCCGCCCCCGTCGCGCTCACCGCCCGGCGCCCCGTCGTCCCCGCCGAGCGGCTGGTCGCCGAGATGGTCCCGCCGCCGCGCTTCTCCGACGTGAGCTTCGGGACGTACCTCCCCGACCCGAACCAGCCCAGCCAGTACGAGGCCGTGCAGGTCCTGGAGCAGTTCGCCGGCGCCCTCAACGGCGGGAACGGTTCCGCCCCCAAGCGGAGCTGGTTCCGCCGCAGCGCCCCCGCGCCCGCCGGCCCGGCCGGCGTCTACCTCGACGGCGGCTACGGCGTCGGCAAGACCCACCTGCTCGCCTCGCTCTGGCACGCCGCGCCCGGCCCCAAGGCCTTCGGCACCTTCGTCGAGCTGACCAACCTGGTCGGCGCGCTCGGCTTCCAGCAGGCCGTGACCACGCTCTCCGGCCACAAGCTGCTCTGCATCGACGAGTTCGAGCTGGACGACCCGGGCGACACCGTCCTGGTCTCCACCCTGCTCGGCCGCCTGGTCGACAACGGCGTCAAGCTCTGCGCCACCTCCAACACCCTGCCCGAGAAGCTCGGCGAGGGCCGGTTCGCCGCCGCCGACTTCCTGCGCGAGATCCAGGGCCTGTCCGCGCACTTCCGCCCGATGCGGATCGACGGCCAGGACTACCGCCACCGCGGCCTCCCGGACGCCCCGCCGCCCTACTCCGACGCCCACGTGGACGCCGTCGCCGCCCGCACCCCGGGCGCCTCGCTGGACGACTTCGGCGCCCTGCTCGACCACCTCTCCGCCGTCCACCCCAGCCGCTACGGCGCGCTGCTGGACGACGTCCGGGCGGTCTGCCTGCGCGGCGTGCGCCGGGTCGAGGACCAGTCCACCGCCCTGCGCCTGGTCGTCCTCGCCGACCGGATGTACGACCGCGAACTGCCCATCACCGCCTCCGGCATCCCCTTCGACCAGGTGTTCCCCGAGGAGATGCTCCGCGGCGGGTACCGCAAGAAGTACCTGCGCGCCGTCTCCCGCCTCGTCGCCCTGGCCCGGGACAGCGCCAAGGGCGGCGCTGGGGACCGCGCCGAGTAGGCCGTCTTTGTCGGTGGTGGGTCGTACGGTGGACTCGTGCGACCCATCACGAGTATTGAGCGGTCAGTGGCGCCCTTCGAGGTCGTCAGCCCCTACCAGCCCAACGGCGACCAGCCGGCGGCGATCGCCGAGCTGGAGCGCCGGATCCGCGCGGGGGAGAAGGACGTCGTCCTGCTGGGTGCCACCGGTACCGGCAAGTCGGCCACCACGGCGTGGATGATCGAGAAGCTCCAGCGCCCCACCCTGGTGATGGCGCCGAACAAGACCCTGGCCGCCCAGCTGGCCAACGAGTTCCGCGAGCTGCTGCCGAACAACGCGGTCGAGTACTTCGTCTCGTACTACGACTACTACCAGCCCGAGGCGTACGTCCCCCAGACGGACACCTACATCGAGAAGGACTCCTCGATCAACGAGGAGGTCGAGCGGCTGCGCCACTCCGCGACCAACTCGCTGCTCACCCGCCGCGACGTGGTCGTGGTCGCGTCCGTCTCCTGCATCTACGGCCTCGGCACGCCGCAGGAGTACGTGGACCGGATGGTGCGGCTGAAGGTCGGCGAGGAGATCGACCGCGACGTCCTGCTCCGCCGCTTCGTCGACATCCAGTACACCCGCAACGACCTCGCCTTCACCCGCGGCACCTTCCGGGTCCGCGGCGACACCATCGAGATCTTCCCGGTCTACGAGGAGCTGGCCGTCCGGATCGAGATGTTCGGCGACGAGATCGAGGCGCTCTACACGCTGCACCCGCTCACCGGCGAGATCATCAGCCAGGACGACTCCGTCTACGTCTTCCCCGCGTCGCACTACGTGGCCGGCCCGGAGCGGATGGAGCGCGCGGTCAACGGCATCGAGCGGGAGCTGGAGGAGACGCTCGCCCGGCTGGAGAAGCAGGGCAAGCTGCTGGAGGCCCAGCGGCTGCGGATGCGCACCACCTACGACATCGAGATGCTCCGCCAGATCGGCACCTGCTCGGGCGTCGAGAACTACTCGATGCACTTCGACGGCCGCGAGCCCGGCTCCCCGCCGAACACCCTGCTCGACTACTTCCCGGAGGACTTCCTCCTGGTCGTCGACGAGTCGCACGTCACCGTCCCGCAGATCGGCGCGATGTACGAGGGCGACGCCTCGCGCAAGCGCACCCTGGTCGAGCACGGCTTCCGGCTGCCCTCCGCGATGGACAACCGCCCGCTCAAGTGGGAGGAGTTCCTGGAGCGGATCGGCCAGACCGTCTACCTCTCCGCCACCCCCGGCCCGTACGAGCTGTCCCGCGGCGACGGCCAGGTCGAGCAGATCATCCGCCCGACCGGCCTGATCGACCCCGAGGTGATCGTCAAGCCGACCGAGGGCCAGATCGACGACCTGGTGCACGAGGTCCGCCAGCGGGTGGAGCGGGACGAGCGCGTCCTGGTCACCACGCTCACCAAGAAGATGGCCGAGGACCTCACCGACTACATGCTCGGCCTGGACATCCGGGTGCGGTACCTGCACAGCGACGTCGACACGCTGCGCCGGGTCGAGCTGCTGCGCGAGCTGCGGGCCGGCAAGTACGACGTGCTGGTCGGCATCAACCTGCTCCGCGAGGGCCTGGACCTGCCCGAGGTCTCCCTGGTGGCGATCCTGGACGCCGACAAGGAGGGCTTCCTGCGCTCCGGCACCTCGCTGATCCAGACCATCGGCCGTGCCGCCCGCAACGTCTCCGGCCAGGTCCACATGTACGCGGACCGGATCACCCCCTCGATGGAGCGGGCGATCGAGGAGACCAACCGCCGCCGGGCCGTCCAGCAGGCCTACAACAAGAAGCACGGCATCGACCCGCAGCCGCTGCGCAAGAAGATCGGCGACATCCTGGACACCCTCGCCCGCGAGGACGTGGACACCGACGAGCTGCTCTCCACCGGGTACCGGGGCGGGGCGGGCAAGGGCGGCAAGGCCCCGGTGCCGGCGCTCGGCGCCGACCGCAAGCCGGCCAAGTCCATGCCGGCCGCCGAGCTGGCCGAGCTGATCCAGTCGATGACGGACCGGATGCACGCGGCCGCGACGGACCTCCAGTTCGAGGTCGCGGCCCGGCTGCGCGACGAGGTGAAGGAGCTGAAGAAGGAGCTGCGGCAGATGCGCGAGGCCGGCATCGCCTGACGCCGGCGCGGCGTACGCGGAGCACCCGCGCCGGGCTTGGCCGGTTCTGGCACCGGTCAAGCCCGGCGGTGTCTCAGCCTTGCCACAAACGGGTAGACGCTGACGAGTGCGCCCGACCGCAGGGCCTAGGCTTTCCTGCGGTATCGCCTCCGGGACGGGGCGGTCGCACCAGGGGGCCTCAGCCGGGGGACGGCAACGGGGTGTTCCACCGTGGAGCCGGCGCGGCGACCGACCGCGCGGCCGGGCAGAGAGGACAACGCCGTGTCGGTGAACCTTGCCAAGGGGCAGCAGGTCAGCCTGCAGAAGGGGTCGGGCGAGTCGCTGACGGTCGTCCGGATGGGGCTGGGCTGGAAGGCGGCCCCCAAGCGGGGCCTGTTCGGCAGCCGCACCCGGCAGATCGACCTGGACGCCTCGGCGCTGCTGTACGCCGAGCAGACCCCGTCCGACGTGGTCTTCTTCCAGCACCTGGAGAGCAACGACGGATCCGTCCGGCACACCGGGGACAACCTGGTCGGCGGCACCGGTGCGGGGGAGGACGACGAGTCGATCCTGGTGGACCTGGCGCACGTGCCGGCGCACATCACCCAGGTGGTGTTCACGGTCAGCTCGTACACCGGGCAGACCTTCGCCGAGGTGCAGAACGCGTACTGCCGGCTGGTGGACGAGTCCACCGGGCTGGAGCTGGCCCGGTACGAGCTGGCCGGCGGCGGCCCGCACACCGGGCAGATCATGGCCAAGGTGTTCCGCGAGCCCTCGGGCGGCTGGGGCATGCTGGCGATCGGGGCGCCGGCCCGTGGCCGGACCTTCCAGGACCTGCTGCCGGCCATCGAGCCGTTCCTCTGAGGTCCTCCGAGGCGGGTCCCGGGCCTGGGCCCGGCCCTGGCCCAGGCGCCCGGGCCCGAGCCCTGCCGAGCCCCGGCACGAGGGCGCTCTTTACCTTCTTTACCTTCCTTTGGACTTCCTGTTACTCTCGATGGCAGCGGAGGGGAGTATTCCCTGCAGCAGTCGTCCCGTCATCACGGGCGCCCCGGAGTGCGGCGCCCCGGGGCGCTGGTCCGGGCGTTCGCAGTGACGAACCCGACGGGCGGAAGAGACCTCCGGCAGTGACGATGACCGTCTCGCCTACCTGCCGGAGGAGCAGTAGTGGACGTTTCCGTGAGCATGTGGGTCGGCACGATCGGTGTGCTGGTGGCGCTGATCGTGGCCGACTTCTTCATCGGCGGCCGCAAGCCGCACGAGGTGTCGATCAAGGAAGCCGGCATCTGGACCGCGGTCTGGATCGTGCTGGCCGCGGTCTTCGGCGGGTTCCTCTGGTGGCACTCGGGTTCGCAGCCGGCCGGTGAGTTCTTCGCCGGTTACATCACCGAGAAGTCGCTCAGCGTCGACAACCTGTTCGTGTTCATCCTGATCATGGGCAAGTTCGCGGTGCCGAAGATCTACCAGCAGCGCGTGCTGATGTTCGGCGTGATCATCGCGCTGGTGCTGCGCGCGGTCTTCATCGCCGGCGGCGCGGCGCTGGTGGCGCAGTTCTCCTGGGTGTTCTTCGTCTTCGGCGCCTTCCTGGTCTGGACCGCCTGGAAGCTGATCAAGGAGGCCCGGGCTGACGAGGAGGACGAGGAGTTCGAGGAGAACCGCCTGCTCAAGTCGATCGAGCGGCGCTTCCCGTCCACCGACAGGTACCACGGCACCAAGCTCTTCGTCAGGGAGAACGGCCGCCGGCTGATGACCCCGATGCTGATCGTCATGCTGGCGATCGGCACCACGGACGTGCTGTTCGCGCTGGACTCGATCCCCGCGATCTTCGGCCTCACCCAGGACCCGTACGTCGTCTTCACCGCCAACGCCTTCGCCCTGATGGGTCTGCGCCAGCTGTACTTCCTGATCGGCGGCCTGCTGAAGAAGCTGGTCCACCTCTCGTACGGCCTGTCGGTGATCCTCGGCTTCATCGGCGTGAAGCTGGTGCTGCACGCGCTGCACGAGCAGGGCGTGCACGTCCCCGAGATCGGCATCCCGTTCTCGCTGGGCTTCATCGTGGTGGTGCTCGCCGTCACCACCGTGACCAGCCTGACGGCCTCCCGGAAGCAGGAGCGGGCCGAGCGCGAGCCGCAGAAGCTCGACGCCTGATCCCCGGGTGGGGGGGGGCGGCGGGGGCGGCGGGGGGGGGCGCCCCGGCGCCCCCGCCCCCCGCCCCCCCCCGCTGATAAAAAAAAAAGAAACCCCGACACACTAAAAACACACAAAAATTGGGGGGTTGTTATTTTTTTTTTAACTCCCGGGGCCGGCGGGCGCCCCCCCCACCCCCCCCGCCTCCCCCCGGGGGGCCCCGCGGGGGGGGGCCGCGGCGGGCCCCCCCGACGCGGGCCCGCGACCGAGCAGTGGTCGCGGGCCCGCCGTTCGTGGTGCCGGGGCTCGGGGCGTGCCGGACGCGCCCTACCAGCCGCGCTCGCGCCACTCGGCGAGGTGCGGGCGCTCGGCGCCGAGGGTGGTGTCGTTGCCGTGGCCGGGGTAGACCCAGGCCTCGTCCGGCAGGACGTCGAAGATCTTCTCGTTGACGTCCTTGAAGAGGCTCTCGAAGGCCGCCGCGTCGCCCCAGGTGTTCCCCACGCCGCCCGGGAACAGGCAGTCGCCGGTGAAGACGTGCGGGTGGCCCTGCGGGTCGTCGTAGACCAGCACGATCGCGCCGGGGGTGTGGCCGACCAGGTGCCGGACGGTCAGCTCCGCCTGGCCGACCCGCAGCTTGTCGCCGTCCGCCAGCCACAGCTCGGTGGGCACGTCGATGCCCTCGGCGTCGTGCTCCCCGGCCGCGGTGCGGGCGCCGGTGGCGGCGACCACCTCGGCGAGCGCGCCCCAGTGGTCGTGGTGCCGGTGGGTGGTGACCACGGTGGCCAGTTCGTCGCCGACCGTCTCCAGCAGGACCGGCGCGTCGGCGGCGGCGTCGATCAGCAGCTGCTCGTCGGTGGCCCGGCAGCGCAGCAGGTAGGCGTTGTTGTCGTACGGGCCGACGGCCACCTTGGTGATGATCAGGTGGGCCAGCTCGCGCACGTCCGGCGGTCCGCCGACCTTGACCGCTCCGTGGTACGTCATCCGTCCGCTCCTAGTCCGGTCGTTCCAGCGTTCAGGATCATCCTCGCGCCGTCAGCCCAGCGGGGGAAGTCGGGGCAGCGCGCCGCGACCGTCGGTGAGCTGGACGCCGTCCCGGTGGACCTGGAGGCCGTCGCCGTCGGAGCGGCCGGAGAGCCAGCCGAGCAGTGCCCGGACCGGGCCCTCGGCGGTCAGCGCGGGCCCGCCCGGGGCGGTGCCGATCACGGCGCGGTCCTCGGTGTCGTCGGCGATCAGCTCGACGGCGGGGAGCTCGGCGTTCCCGGCCAGCCTGGCGGCGAGCTTGCGGAACTCGGCGACGGCGAACGGCTCCGGCCAGTGCGCGGGGGTGTAGCCGGCGTCCAGGTCGACGTGGTGGTACTCGACCTCGGCGAGGCGCTTCCACGGCAGCTCGGAGGCCGGGAAGGTGGCGCCGGAGCGGTGCCGGACCACGGCCGCCCAGGCCTCGTCCGGCAGCAGCGCGGCGGCCGCGGCGAAGTTCCGGTCGGAGTCGCGCAGGTCGTCGAGCTGGACGTCGAGCGGACGGCCGGCGCCGTCCTCGATGCCCTGGTCGCGGGCCTGCTCGCTGGCGTACTGCGGGATGTCGGTGCCGGTCCGGGCGCCGTTGAGCAGGTTGACCAGCGAGTCGGCGTTGCGGGCCAGGTGGGCCAGCACGTGGCCCCTGGTCCAGCCGGGGAGGGCGGAGGGCTCGGCCAAGGCCTCCGGCTTCAGCTCGGCCACGGTGTGCAGGAGGTGGCCGGTGCTGGTGGCGACCAGGCGCAGCCGCTCGTCGGCGAGGGCGGCGGCGGCCGCGGGGTCGGTCGCGGGGTCGGTCGCTGGGTCGGTCATCGGGTACGGCCTCCGTCGGTGTGGGCGTTGCCCGGGCGGGCGTTCGCTCGTTGACGAGGTGACGCTACCCCCGATCTCCGGCCTGATCTGGGGCTTTCCCGAATTGCCCGGGTCACCCCCGGAGGGGACCTTCACTCGTTCGGGTGGACCCGGCTGGACGAGCTCGATAATCGAACGCGTGAGCTAGTAGGCTGGCTGCCGCATCCTGGAAGAAGTACGCATCACTTTCACCAGCCATCTCGCCCCGGAGAAAGGCGCCAGAAGCAGTGGCCGACCGCCTCATCGTCCGCGGTGCTCGCGAGCACAACCTCAAGAACGTCTCGCTCGACCTGCCCCGCGACTCCCTCATCGTCTTCACGGGCCTCTCCGGGTCCGGCAAGTCCTCGCTGGCCTTCGACACGATCTTCGCCGAGGGGCAGCGCCGGTACGTCGAGTCGCTGTCCTCCTACGCCCGGCAGTTCCTCGGGCAGATGGACAAGCCCGACGTCGACTTCATCGAGGGCCTCTCCCCGGCCGTCTCGATCGACCAGAAGTCCACCAACCGCAACCCGCGCTCCACGGTCGGCACCATCACCGAGGTCTACGACTACCTGCGCCTGCTGTTCGCCCGGATCGGCAAGCCGCACTGCCCGCACTGCGGCCGCCCGATCGCCAAGCAGTCCCCGCAGGCCGTCGTCGACAAGGTGCTGGAGCTCGCCGAGGGCACCCGGTTCCAGGTGCTCAGCCCGGTGGTGCGCGAGCGCAAGGGCGAGTTCGTCGACCTCTTCGCCGACCTCCAGTCCAAGGGCTACGCCCGCGCCCGGGTGGACGGCGAGACGATCCAGCTCGCCGAGCCGCCCAAGCTGAAGAAGCAGGAGAAGCACACCGTCGAGGTGGTGATCGACCGCCTCACCGTCAAGGAGAGCGCCAAGCGCCGGCTGACCGACTCGGTGGAGACGGCCCTGCGGCTGAGCGGCGGCATGGTCGTGCTCGACTTCGTCGACCTCCCGGAGGACGACCCGGAGCGCGAGCGGATGTACTCCGAGCACCTCTACTGCCCGTACGACGACGTGTCGTTCGAGGAGCTGGAGCCGCGCTCGTTCTCCTTCAACTCGCCGTTCGGCGCCTGCCCGGACTGCTCGGGCCTGGGCAACCGGATGGAGGTGGACCCGGAGCTGGTCGTCCCCGACGAGGAGAGGTCGCTGGACGAGGGCGCGATCCACCCCTGGTCCGGCGGCCACACCAAGGAGTACTTCCAGCGCCTGATCGGCGCGCTCGCCGACGAGCTGGGCTTCCGCACCGACATCCCCTGGGCCGGGCTGCCGGCCCGCGCCAGGAAGGCGCTGCTGTACGGGCACAAGCACCAGGTCGAGGTGCGGTTCCGCACCCGCTACGGGCGGGACCGCTCGTACACCACGGGCTTCGAGGGCGCGGTGCCGTTCATCCAGCGCCGGCACAGCGAGGCGGAGAGCGACTCCAGCCGCGAGCGCTTCGAGGGCTACATGCGCGAGGTGCCCTGCCCGACCTGCGAGGGCACCCGGCTGAAGCCGGTGGTGCTCGCCGTCACCGTCGAGGGGAAGTCCATCGCGGACGTCTCGGCGATGTCGATCAGCGACTGCGCGGAGTTCCTCGGTGCGATGCGGCTGACCGCCCGGGACAAGAAGATCGCCGAGCGCGTCCTCAAGGAGGTCAACGAGCGGCTGCGCTTCCTGGTCGACGTCGGCCTGGACTACCTCTCGCTCAACCGCGCGGCCGGCACCCTGTCCGGCGGCGAGGCCCAGCGGATCCGGCTCGCCACCCAGATCGGCTCCGGCCTGGTCGGCGTGCTCTACGTGCTGGACGAGCCGTCCATCGGCCTGCACCAGCGCGACAACCACCGCCTGATCGAGACCCTGGTCCGGCTGCGGGACATCGGCAACACCCTGATCGTCGTCGAGCACGACGAGGACACCATCAAGACGGCGGACTGGGTGGTCGACATCGGCCCCGGCGCCGGCGAGCACGGCGGCAAGGTGGTGCACTCCGGCTCGCTGGAGCAGCTGCTCGGCAACAAGCAGTCGCTGACCGGCCAGTACCTCTCCGGCAAGCGCTCCATCCCGATCCCGGCCGCCCGCCGCGCCCGGGACCGGAAGCGCCAGCTGACCGTCCACGGCGCCCGCGAGCACAACCTCAAGGACGTCACGGTCGGGTTCCCGCTCGGCACCTTCACCGCGATCACCGGGGTCTCCGGCTCCGGCAAGTCGACGCTGGTCAACGACATCCTGTACACCCACCTCGCCCGGGAGCTGAACGGCGCCCGCAGCGTGCCGGGCCGGCACACCCGGATCACCGGCACCGACCTGGTGGACAAGGTGGTGCACGTCGACCAGTCGCCGATCGGCCGCACCCCGCGCTCCAACCCGGCCACCTACACCGGTGTGTTCGACCACGTCCGGCGGCTGTTCGCGGAGACGCAGGAGGCCAAGGTCCGCGGCTACCTGCCCGGCCGGTTCTCGTTCAACGTCAAGGGCGGCCGCTGCGAGAACTGCTCCGGCGACGGCACCATCAAGATCGAGATGAACTTCCTGCCCGACGTCTACGTGCCGTGCGAGGTCTGCCACGGCGCCCGGTACAACCGGGAGACGCTGGAGGTCCACTACAAGGGCAAGTCCATCGCCGAGGTGCTGGACATGCCGATCGAGGAGGCGCTGCACTTCTTCGAGGCCGTCCCGGCGATCGCCCGCCACCTGAGGACGCTCAACGACGTCGGCCTCGGCTACGTCCGGCTCGGCCAGTCCGCGCCGACCCTCTCCGGCGGTGAGGCGCAGCGCGTCAAGCTGGCCTCCGAGCTGCAGAAGCGTTCCACCGGGCGGACGGTCTACGTCCTGGACGAGCCCACCACCGGCCTGCACTTCGAGGACATCAGCAAGCTGATCAAGGTGCTCTCCGGCCTGGTGGAGAAGGGCAACACGGTGATCGTCATCGAGCACAACCTCGATGTGATCAAGACCGCCGACTGGATCGTCGACATGGGCCCCGAGGGCGGCTCCGGCGGCGGCACGGTGGTCGCCGAGGGCACCCCGGAACAGATCGCCGCGGTGCCGGACAGCCACACCGGCAAGTTCCTGCGGGACATCCTGCCGGGCGAGTTCAACGACGCCCAGGTCCCGGTGCGGGCCCCGCGCAAGCGGGCCGCCGCGAAGAAGTAGCCCGCGGCCGCACCCGGCTGCCCCCGATCGGCGGGGGGCAGCCGGGTGCGCTGCGCATAGACTGCCGCTGACCCACGACCGCCCACCCGCAGGAGCAGCCACCGATGTCCGAGGCCCCCGAGAGCCCCGCCGCCTCCCGTCGCACCGTGCTCTGCGGTGCCGCCGCCGTCCTCGCCGCCGGTGGCACGGTCGCGCTCTCCGGCTGCGCCTCCAGCGGTTCCTCCGGCGGCTCCTCCGCTCCCGCGGCGTCGGCGTCGAAGGCCCCCAAGGAGCCGGTCGTCGTCGGCCCGGCGACGGACGTCCCGGTCGGCGGGGGCAAGGTCTACCGGGAGAAGAAGATCGTCGTCACCCAGCCGACCGAGGGCACCTACGAGGCGTTCAGCGCGGTCTGCACCCACGCCGGCTGCGTGGTCGACAAGGTCGAGGACAAGCTGATCAAGTGCCCGTGCCACGGCAGCAACTTCGACTTCTCCACCGGCGCCCGGGTCGAGGGCCCGGCGACCAAGCCGCTGCCCGAGTACCAGGTCGCGGTCGAGGGCGGCAACCTCAAGGTGACTCCGAGCTGAAGCAGTTGATCTCCACTCCGTCGATCCCCGCTCCGGTGATCTCCCTGCCGTCCGCCCGGCCCGACTCGGTACGGTGGACCCATGGCTGACCCGTCCACCTACCGCCCGGCGCCGGGCGCGATTCCGACCTCGCCGGGCGTCTACCGGTTCCGTGACGCCCACGGGCGGGTCATCTACGTCGGCAAGGCCAAGAGCCTGCGGCCGCGGCTGTCGTCCTACTTCCAGGACCTCGCCGGGCTGCACCCCCGCACCGCGACGATGGTCACCACCGCGGCCGCGGTCGAGTGGACGGTCGTCTCCACCGAGGTCGAGGCGCTCCAGCTCGAGTACTCCTGGATCAAGGAGTTCGACCCCCGCTTCAACGTCAAGTACCGCGACGACAAGAGCTACCCGGAGCTCGCGGTCACCCTCGACGAGGAGTACCCGCGGGTCCAGGTGATGCGCGGGGCGCACAAGAAGGGCGTGCGCTACTTCGGCCCGTACGGGCACGCCTGGGCGATCCGCGAGACGGTCGACCTGCTGCTGCGGGTCTTCCCGGTCCGCACCTGCTCCAACGGCGTGTTCAAGCGCGCCCGCCAGGTCGGCCGCCCCTGCCTGCTCGGCTACATCGGCAAGTGCGCCGCGCCCTGCGTCGGCAAGGTCTCGGCCGACGAACACCGGGCGCTCGCCGAGGACTTCTGCGACTTCATGGCCGGCCGCACCGGCAACTACCTGCGCCGGCTGGAAGAGCAGATGCAGGAGGCCGCCGCGGAGATGGAGTACGAGAAGGCGGCCCGGCTGCGCGACGACATCGGGGCGCTCAAGCGCGCGATGGAGAAGAACGCCATCGTGCTCGCCGACGCCACCGACGCCGACCTGCTCGCCCTCGCCGAGGACGAGTTGGAGGCCGCCGTCCAGATCTTCCACGTCCGCGGCGGCCGGGTCCGCGGCCAGCGCGGCTGGGTCACCGACAAGGTCGAGGACGTGGACACCGCCGGCCTGGTCGAGCACGCCCTGCAGCAGCTCTACGGCGGAGCCGGCCCGGACGAGCGGAGCGAGGCCGTCCCGCGCGAGGTGCTGGTCCCCGCCCTGCCCGAGCCGGCCGGCCCGGTGAGGGAGTGGCTGTCCGGCCTGCGCGGCGCCCAGGTCGACCTGCGCGTCCCGCAGCGCGGCGACAAGAAGGACCTGATGGCCACCGTGCAGCGCAACGCCCAGCAGGCGCTGGCGCTGCACAAGACCAAGCGCGCCTCCGACCTCACCACCCGCAGCCGTGCCCTCCAGGAGATCGCCGACGCCCTGGAGCTGGACTCCGTCCCGCTGCGCATCGAGTGCTTCGACATCTCCCACCTCCAGGGCGAGGACGTGGTCGCCTCGATGGTGGTCTTCGAGGACGGCCTGGCCCGCAAGAGCGAGTACCGCCGGTTCCAGATCAAGGGCTTCGAGGGCCAGGACGACGTCCGCTCGATGCACGAGGTGATCAGCCGCCGGTTCCGCCGCTACCTGCAGGAGCGCGAGCAGACCGGGGAGTGGGCCGTCCCGGAGGAGGGCGCCGACGACGAGCCGGGCACGCCGTCCGGCCCGGTCGACCCGGGGACCGCGCGGGACGACGGGGGCCGCCCCCGCCGCTTCGCCTACCCGCCGCAGCTGCTGGTGGTCGACGGCGGCCAGCCGCAGGTCGCCGCCGCCCGGCGCGCCCTGGACGAGCTGGGCATCGACGACGTCGCCCTCTGCGGGCTCGCCAAGCGCCTGGAGGAGGTCTGGCTGCCCGGCGAGGACGACCCGGTCGTCCTGCCGCGCAGCAGCGAGGGCCTCTACCTGCTCCAGCGCGTCCGCGACGAGGCGCACCGCTTCGCCATCACCTACCAGCGCAGCAAGCGTTCCAAGCGACTCACCGCCGGGGAGCTGGACTCCGTCCCCGGCCTCGGCGAGACTCGCCGCCAGGCGCTGCTCAAGCACTTCGGCTCGCTGAAGAGGCTCCGCGCGGCCACCGTCGACGAGCTCTGCGCCGTCCCCGGCATCGGACGCCGGACGGCGGAGACTGTTGCGGCAGTGTTGTCGTCCCGTACACCCGCGGCACTCGCCGTGAACACCGCCACCGGCGAGATCATCGATGACAGCGCTGAAACGGCCGGCACCGCGGCCGGCGCAGCGCCCCAGACCGCACCGTCCCAGGAGACGCCATGACGGCCGACGCCGCCCGTCAGCCGGCGCGCCCCGTGCTCACTCGCCCGAGTGAGCCGGGGAAGCGTGCCCGCGCGACGCGCGTTCTCCTCAGCAGAATCATCGAGAGCGGGGAACCGAAGTGAGCGTGTCCGATTATGGGAGTACCTCCCGGCCGGAGGCCGGCGGGGAGAACGCCCCGGAGCTGGTGATCATCTCCGGCATGTCCGGAGCCGGTCGCTCCACCGCCGCCAAGTGTCTGGAGGACCTCGGCTGGTTCGTGGTGGACAACCTGCCGCCGGCCCTCATCCCGACCATGGTGGACCTCGGCGCCCGCTCCCAGGGCAACGTGGCCCGGATCGGCGTCGTGGTGGACGTCCGCGGCCGGCAGTTCTTCGACGACCTGCTGACCTCGCTGGACGAGCTGGAGAAGCGCGGCGTCCGGCTGAGCGTGGTCTTCCTGGACTCCTCCGACGACGCCCTGGTCCGCCGCTTCGAGAGCGTGCGGCGCCCGCACCCGCTCCAGGCCGACGGCCGCATCGTCGACGGCATCGCCCAGGAGCGCGACCTGCTGCGCGAGCTGCGCGGCGAGGCCGACCTGGTGATCGACACCTCCAACCTCAACGTGCACCAGCTGCGGGCCAAGCTCGACGCCCAGTTCGCCGACCACGACGAGCCCGAGCTGCGCGCCACCGTGATGTCGTTCGGTTTCAAGTACGGCCTGCCGGTCGACGCCGACCTCGTGGTGGACTGCCGCTTCCTGCCCAACCCGCACTGGGTCCCCGAGCTGCGCGCCCGTACCGGCACCGACGCCGACGTCGCCGACTACGTGTTCCAGCAGCCCGGGGCCAACGAATTCCTCAACGGCTACGCCGAGCTGCTGCGCATCGTCACCGAGGGGTACCGGCGCGAGGGGAAGCGCTACATGACGCTTGCCGTAGGCTGCACCGGTGGCAAGCACCGCAGCGTCGCGATGTCCGAGCGGTTGACGAAGCGTCTCATCGCGGACGGCGTCGAAACGGTGCTCGTCCACCGTGACATGGGACGGGAGTAGCCGCCGCCCCCCCTGCCGGGCCGCCGGCGGAGGCCGGCGGCGGGCAAGAGGAACGCGAGGTGGGTGTGACGGGATACGTGCCCGGGCGGCAGCTGCAGAACAAGACCGCCGACCGGACGGGAGTCCCGTCGCGCGCCGCGGCGACCGGCCGGGCCAGGCCCGGACAGGCCCGGACCAGCCAGGCCCGCACCAGTCCCGCCCGCACCAGCCAACCGCCCCGGACCAAACAGGCCCCCCGGATCACCGCCCTCGGCGGCGGCCAGGGCCTCTCGGCCTCGCTCTCCGCGCTGCGCCGGCTCACCACCGACCTCACCGCCGTGGTCACGGTGGCCGACGACGGCGGCTCCAGCGGCCGGCTGCGCGAGGAGCTCGGGGTGCTGCCCCCGGGCGACCTGCGCAAGGCGCTGGCCGCGCTCTGCGGCGACGACGACTGGGGCCGCACCTGGTCCGAGGTGATCCAGCAGCGCTTCACCGGCACCGGCGAGCTCGGCGGCCACGCCGTGGGCAACCTGCTGATCGTCGCGCTCTGGGAGAAGCTCGGGGACCCGGTGGCCGCCCTCGACTGGGTGGGCCGGCTGCTGAACGTCCAGGGCCGGGTGCTGCCGATGTCGGCGGTGCCGCTGGACATCGAGGCGATAGTCCGCGGGCACGACCCGGCGCGCCCCGGCGAGCTGTCGGCCGTCCGCGGCCAGGCCAGCGTCGCCGTCACGCCGGGTACGGTCCAGTCGATCCGGCTGCTGCCGGACGAGCCGCCGGCCGTGCCGGAGGCCGTCACCGCCGTGCGGGAGGCGGACTGGGTGGTGCTCGGCCCCGGCTCCTGGTTCACCAGCGTGCTCCCGCACCTGCTGGTGCCCGAGCTGGCCCAGGCGCTCACCGAGACCCGCGCCCGCCGCCTGCTCACCCTGAACCTGGCGCCCCAGCCCGGCGAGACGGAGGGCTTCACCCCGCAGCGCCACCTGGAGGTCATCGCCGACCACGCACCCGACCTCGCGGTGGATGCGATCCTGGTGGACGAGCGCGCCGTCACCGGCGGCGCCTTCGGCCAGGCGGACCTGGCCGGTCTGGAGAAGGCCGCCGAGCGGATGGGCGCCGCCCTGGTGCTCGGCCGGGTCGCCCGCACCGACGGCACGCCGCGACACGACCCGGAGCTCTTGGCGGCCGCGTACGACCGGATTTTCCGGACACATGGAAGGATCGGGCCATGGCGATGACTCCAGCGGTGAAGGACGAAATCAGCCGGCTCCCGGTCACCCGGGCCTGCTGCCGCAAGGCGGAGGTGTCGGCGATCCTGCGATTCGCGGGCGGGCTGCACATCGTGAGCGGCCGCATCGTGATCGAGGCGGAGCTCGACACCGGCGCGGCCGCGCGCCGGCTGCGCAAGGACCTGCTGGAGATCTTCGGACACTCCTCGGACCTGGTCGTGATGGCCCCGGGCGGGCTGCGCCGCGGCAGCCGCTACGTGGTCCGGGTGGTCAAGGACGGCGAGCTGCTCGCGCGCCAGACCGGTCTCGTGGACGGTCGCGGGCGGCCGATCCGGGGCCTGCCCCCGGCCGTGGTGTCCGGCGCCACCTGTGACGCCGAGGCGGCCTGGCGCGGAGCGTTCCTGGCGCACGGCTCGCTCACCGAGCCGGGCCGCTCCTCCTCGCTGGAGATCACCTGCCCCGGCTCCGAGGCCGCCCTCGCCCTGGTCGGCGCCGCCCGCCGGCTCGGCATCCCGGCCAAGGCCCGCGAGGTGCGCGGCGTGGACCGGGTGGTGATCCGCGACGGCGACGCCATCGGCGCGCTGCTGACCCGGCTCGGCGCCCACGAGTCGGTGCTCGCCTGGGAGGAGCGCCGGATGCGGCGCGAGGTCCGGGCCACCGCCAACCGGCTGGCCAACTTCGACGACGCCAACCTGCGCCGCTCGGCGCGCGCCGCGGTGGCGGCCGGCGCGCGGGTGCAGCGCGCGCTGGAGATCCTCGGCGACGAGGTGCCCGAGCACCTGGCCGCCGCCGGCCAGCTGCGGATGCAGCACAAGCAGGCTTCGCTGGAGGAGCTGGGCGCGCTCGCCGACCCGCCGCTGACCAAGGACGCGGTGGCCGGCCGGATCCGCCGGCTGCTGGCGATGGCCGACAAGCGCGCCTCCGAACTCGGCCTCCCCAGCACCGAGGCCAACCTGACCGACGAGATGGCGCTGAACTAGCGATCACGGTCCGTGCGTACCGACGGCCGGTGTCCGCAATGCGGACACCGGCCGTCGTGTGTCCGGACGCCGGAACGGGAGATTCCGGACCCGCTCAGCTGGTCTGGACCAAATGCCCGGGAGGGCAAGGGCGGAAGGCCTGATCCCGGCCTCTTGACACGCCACGCCAAGGTGTCCGACCCGGGCGGATGTGCCCTGAAAGGCTCCGGAGGGGTAGGGTCATAGGCGGTCGGGGACATCCCAAAATTCCACCCCGTCGGCATAGCGTCCGGCGTACCTAACGAGGAGATCGGTTCGTGACGATCCGGGTAGGCATCAACGGATTCGGCCGCATCGGCCGCAACTTCTTCCGTGCGGTTCAGTCCCAGGGCGCGGACATCGAGATCGTCGGTGTCAACGACCTCACCGACACGAAGACCCTGGCGCACCTGCTGAAGTACGACTCGATCCTGGGCACCTTCCCGGGCGAGGTCTCGCACACCACGGACAGCATCACGGTCGACGGCAAGACCTTCAAGGTCATCGCCGAGCGCGACCCGGCCAACCTCCCCTGGGGCGAGCTGGGCGCGGACATCGTCATCGAGTCCACCGGCATCTTCACCAAGGCCGAGGCGGCCAAGAAGCACATCGCCGCCGGCGCCAAGAAGGTCATCATCTCGGCGCCCGCCACCGACGAGGACATCACCATCGTCATGGGCGTCAACGACGAGAAGTACGACGCCGCGAAGCACACCGTCATCTCCAACGCCTCCTGCACCACCAACTGCGTGGCGCCGCTGGCCAAGGTGCTGAACGAGAACTTCGGCATCGTCAAGGGTCTGATGACCACGGTGCACGCGTACACCAACGACCAGGTCACCCTGGACTTCCCGCACAAGGACCTGCGTCGCGCCCGCGCCGCGGCCCTCAACATCATCCCCACCTCCACCGGTGCCGCCAAGGCCACCGCGCTGGTCCTGCCGGAGCTCAAGGGCAAGCTGGACGGCACCTCGCTGCGCGTCCCCGTCCCGACCGGCTCGATCACCGACCTCGTCGTCACCCTGGAGCGCGACGTCACCGTCGCCGAGGTCAACGAGGCCTTCAAGAAGGCCTCCGAGACCTCGCTCAAGGGCATCCTGCACTACACCGAGGACCCGATCGTCTCCTCCGACATCGTGAACTCGCCGTTCTCCACGATCTTCGACTCGCTGATGACCATGGTCCAGGGCAACCAGGTCAAGGTCTTCGGCTGGTACGACAACGAGTGGGGCTACTCGAACCGCCTCGTCAACCTGACCACCCTCGTCGGTGGCCGGCTCTGACGCTGCGGGAGCTGACGTGAAGTAAGGGGGAGGGCCCGGAAGGCTGCGACGCCATCCGGGCCCTCGTCTGCGCACCCTCAACTCCCCTTTGACGGCCCGACGTTGTGCCGTCGTTTGCGCCACCTTGTCCCCAGGAGACCGAAGACCGTGAAGACCATCGAAGACCTCGACGTCACCGGCAAGCGCGTGTTCGTGCGCGCGGACCTGAACGTGCCGCTGTCCGGCGGCTCGATCACCGACGACGGCCGGATCCGTGCCGTCGCCCCGACCATCGCCAAGCTCGTCGAGCGCGGCGCGAAGGTCGTCGTCGCCTCCCACCTCGGCCGCCCGAAGGGCGAGCCGGACCCGCAGTTCTCCCTCGCGCCGGTGGCCGTCCGCCTCGGCGAGATCATCGGCAAGCCGGTCTCGTTCGCGACCGACACCGTGGGCGAGAGCGCGAAGGCCACCGTCGCCGCCCTGGCCGACGGCGAGGTCACGCTGCTCGAGAACCTGCGCTTCAACGCCGGCGAGACCAGCAAGGACGACGCCGAGCGCGGCGCCTTCGCCGCCGAGCTGGCGCAGCTGGCCGACCTGTACGTGGGCGACGGCTTCGGTGCGGTGCACCGCAAGCACGCCTCCGTCTACGACCTCCCGGCCCTGCTGCCGCACGCCGTCGGCGACCTGATCGCCACCGAGGTGGGCGTGCTCAAGCGCCTCACCGAGGAGGTCGAGCGCCCGTACGTGGTGGTGCTCGGCGGCTCCAAGGTGTCCGACAAGGTCGGCGTGATCGACAACCTGCTCGGCAAGGCCGACCGCATCCTGATCGGCGGCGGCATGGCGTACACCTTCCTGCACGCGCTGGGCAACGAGGTCGGCATCTCGCTGCTGCAGAAGGACCAGGTCCCGACCGTTCTGGAGTACCTGGAGCGGGCGAAGCAGAACGGCGTCGAGTTCGTGCTGCCGGTGGACGTCGCGGTCTCCGCGGACTTCCCCGACACCAAGACGCACGCGCCGGTCAAGGACTTCGAGATCGTCGACGCGGACAAGATCCCCGCCGACAAGGAGGGCCTGGACATCGGCCCGAAGACCCGCGAGCTGTTCGCGGCGAAGCTGGCCGACGCGAGGACGGTGTTCTGGAACGGCCCGGTGGGCGTCTTCGAGCACCCGACCTTCGCCGAGGGCACCAAGGCCGTCGCGCAGGCCCTGCTCGACAGCGACGCGTTCACCGTGGTCGGTGGCGGCGACTCCGCCGCGGCCGTCCGCATCCTGGGCTTCGACGAGACGGAGTTCGGGCACATCTCGACCGGCGGTGGCGCGAGCCTCGAGTACCTGGAGGGCAAGACGCTCCCCGGTCTCGCCGCCCTGGAAGGCTGAGGCAATGACTGAGCGTCTCCCGCTGATGGCGGGCAACTGGAAGATGAACCTCAACCACCTTGAGGCCATCCAGCACACCCAGAAGCTGGCCTTCGCGCTGGCCGACAAGGACTACGAGTCCGTCGAGGTCGCGGTCCTGGTGCCGTTCACCGACCTGCGTTCGGTGCAGACCCTGGTCGACGGCGACAAGCTGAAGATCAAGTACGGCTCGCAGGACATCTCGCAGCACGACTCCGGTGCCTACACCGGCGAGGTCTCCGGCCCGATGCTGGCCAAGCTGAAGTGCACCTACGCGGTGATCGGCCACTCGGAGCGCCGCCAGTACCACGGCGAGAACGAGGAGATCGTCAACGCCAAGGTCAAGGCCGCCTACCGCAGCGGGCTCACCCCGATCCTCTGCATCGGCGAGCCGCTGGAGGTCCGCAAGGCCGGCACCCACGTCGAGTACACGCTGGCCCAGCTCGACGGCGCCCTGCAGGACGTCCCGGCCGCCCAGGCCGAGTCGATCGTGGTCGCCTACGAGCCGGTCTGGGCGATCGGCACCGGCGAGGTGGCGACCCCCGAGGACGCCCAGGAGGTCTGCGCCGCGATCCGCCGGCGGATCGCCGAGCTGTACGACGCCGAGCTGGCCGACAAGGTCCGCGTGCTGTACGGCGGTTCGGTCAAGTCGTCGAGCGCGGCCGGTCTGATGGCCAAGCCCGACATCGACGGCGGCCTGATCGGCGGTGCCTCCCTGGACGCCGAGGAGTTCGTCAAGATCGTGCGGTACCGTGAGCAGGCAGTAGGCTAACGCCGCCGCAGCAACGTAGGCTTTGGGGCCGGACCGCTCACCGCGGGCCCGGCCCCTTCGCCGAAGATACGAGAGAGTTGGTCCCGTCGTGGTTATCGGGTTCTCGATTGCCCTGATCATCTTCAGCCTGCTGATGATCCTGCTGGTGCTGCTGCACAAGGGGAAGGGCGGCGGCCTGTCCGACATGTTCGGCGGTGGCGCGATGTCCACCGGCGGCGGCTCCGCGGTGGCCGAGCGCAACCTGGACCGCATCACGATCGTGGTCGGCATCGCCTGGTTCGCCTGCATCATCGTGCTCAGCCTGGTGCTGAAGTACAAGAGCTGACGTAACCCTGACGTCCCGTCGCCCCGAGACCTATGCTGGAACGGTCCGGGGCGGAGCCGGTGGTGGAGGATCCTTAACTCCTGCTTACACTAGGACGACTTTCGCCACCGACGCGGACCGCGACGGGTCGGCGCACCAGCACGCAGGGAGTCAGACCGTGGCAAGTGGCAACGCCATCCGTGGCAGCAGGGTCGGAGCCGGCCCGATGGGGGAGGCGGAGCGCGGCGAGTCCGCCCCGCGCAATCGGATCTCCTTCTGGTGTGCCAACAAGCACGAGACCCGTCCCAGCTTCGCCGCCGAGGCGGTCATCCCGGACACCTGGGACTGCCCGCGCTGCGGCTTCCCGGCCGGCCAGGACGAGCACAACCCGCCCGCCCCCTCGCGCAACGAGCCGTACAAGACCCACCTCGCCTACGTCCGTGAGCGGCGCACCGACGCCGACGGCGAGGCGATCCTCGCCGAGGCGCTGGCCAAGCTGCGCGGCGAGATCTGAGACGACACAGCACGAAGGGCGCCACCGTTCGCAACGGTGGCGCCCTTCGCGCGTACCCGGCCCCGGTGGATCAGGCGGAGGCCGGCGGGTAGAGCTGCGGCGGGATCCGGGTCGCGGCGGAGCGGTCCAGCAGCCACAGCGTGCGGCTGCGGCCGTACGCGCCCGAGGCGGGCGCCTGGAGCTCGCCCGGGCCGGACAGGGCCATCGCGACCGCGTCGGCCTTGTCCTCGCCCGCCGCGAGCAGCCAGACCTCGCGGGCCGCCCGGATCGCCGGGAGGGTGAGCGAGATCCGGGTCGGCGGGGGCTTCGGCGCACCGCGCACGCCGACCACCGTCAGCTCGGTCTCCCGGACGCCCGGGTGCTCGGGGAAGAGCGAGGCGACGTGGGTGTCCGGGCCGACGCCGAGCAGCAGCACGTCGAAGGCCGGCACACCGAGCCGGTCGCCCGGCCCGGCCGCCTTCGCCAGCTCCTCGGCGTAGCGGGCCGCGGCGGCCTCCACGTCCGAGCCGTCCGGACCGTCCGAGGCGGGCATCTCGTGCACCCGCGCCGGATCGAGCGGTACGGCGTCGAGCAGCTCCGCCCGGGCCTGGACGGCGTTGCGCTCCGGGTCGGCGGAGGGCACGAAGCGCTCGTCGCCCCACCAGAGGTCCAGCCGGGCCCAGTCGACCGCGTCCCGGGCCGGGGAGGCGGCGATGGCGGCCAGCAGCGCGTTGCCGTTGCGCCCACCGGTGAGCACCACCGAGGCGGTGCCGCGGGCGGCCTGGGCGTCCACGATCCGGGTGATCAGCCGGGCCGCGGCCGCCTGGGCCATCAGCTCCTTGTCCCGGTGGACGACCAGCTGCGGAGTGGAAGCGGTCATGCGCACTCCTCGCCGCGCTCGTCGGCGGATGCCCGCGCGGGCCTCAGCGCTGTCCGGAGCTCGCCGCGCCCGCTCATGAGTCCGCCTTCTTGGCCGCACGCTTGGCGCCCGGCTTGGCCGGGGCCCCCTTCGCGGCGGCCTTCTCCGGCGCGGCCTTCTTGGCGACGGTCTCCTTGGCCGTGGTGCTCTTGGCGGCCGGCAGCTTGGCGGTCACCCGGGCCGGGTTGGCCACCGCGGCCTCGACCACGGCCTGGGCCGCGTTCGCGGCCGCCACCGTCTCGGCGTTGACCGGCTCGCGCAGCCGGTCGACCGGGGTGCGGACGGCCGAGGCGTAGATGTCGTCCGGGTCGAGCCGGCGCAGCTCCTCGGCGATCAGCTCGGAGGTCTCGCGGCGCTTGAGCGCCACCTGGCGGTCCGGCGAGCCGGGCATGGAGAGCGTGCCCATCAGGCCGTCCGGGCGGTCCAGGGTGATGTCCCCGTCCTTGGTGCGCAGGTGCACCGCGGTGATGCCCGGGCCGCCGGTGACGACCCGCTCGACCGGCACGTGCAGCCGGTTGTGCAGCCAGAGGCCGAGCAGCTCGACGCTGGGGTTGTACGACTCGCCCTCGACGACCGCGGAGGTGATCGTGGACGGCCGCTGGTCCAGCGCGGCGGCCAGCATGGAGCGCCAGCCGGTGATCCGGGTCCAGGCCAGGTCGGTGTCGCCGGGCGTGTAGCTCTGGGCCCGCTGGGCGAGCTGGCCGACCGGGGACTCGGCGGTGACGGCGTCGGTGATCCGGCGCTGGGCGATGGCGCCCAGCGGATCCTGCGCCGGGTGCAGCGGCGCGTTCTCCGGCCACCAGACCACCACCGGGGCGTCCGGCAGGAGGAGCGGCAGGACGACCGACTGGGCGTGCGCGACGAGCTCGCCGTGCATGCGCAGGATGACCGTCTCGCCGGAGCCGGCGTCGCTCCCGACCAGGATCTCGGCGTCCAGGCGGGTCTCGGCGCGGGCCCGGGGCGAGCGCCCGGCGCGCTTGATGACCGCCAGGGTGCGCGAGGGGTGCTCGCGGGAGGCGTCGTTGGCGGCCTTGAGGGCGTCGTACGCGCTGCCCTCGTCGGTCACGATCACCAGGGTGAGCACCATGCCGGCGGCGGTGGAGCCGCTGGCCCGGCGCGCCTCCATCAGGGCCGCGTTGATCTTGCTCGACGTCGTGTTGGTGAGGTCGATCTTCATGGCCGGCGCCAGCTCCTGCCGTCTCGTGCGAGCATCTCGTCCGCCTCGGCCGGGCCCCAGGTGCCGGCCGGGTACTGGGCGGGCTTGCCGTGGGTGTCCCAGTACTTCTCGATCGGGTCGAGGATCTGCCAGGAGAGCTCGACCTCCTGGTGGCGCGGGAACAGGTTGGCGTCACCGAGCAGCACGTCGAGGATGAGCCGCTCGTACGCCTCCGGGCTGGACTCGGTGAAGGACTCGCCGTAGGCGAAGTCCATCGTGACGTCCCGGACCTCGAAGGACGTGCCCGGCACCTTGGAACCGAACCGCACCGTCACGCCCTCGTCCGGCTGGACCCGGATGACCAGGGCGTTCTGCCCCAGCTCCTCGGTCGCGTAGGAGTCGAACGGCAGGTACGGGGCGCGCTGGAAGACCACCGCGATCTCGGTGACCCGGCGGCCGAGCCGCTTGCCGGTGCGCAGGTAGAACGGCACGCCCGCCCAGCGGCGGTTGTTGATCTCCAGCTTGATGGCCGCGTAGGTGTCGGTCTTGGAGTCCGGGTTGATGCCGTCCTCGTCCAGGTAGCCGACCACCTCCTCGCCGCCCTGCCAGCCGGACGCGTACTGGCCGCGCACGGTGTGCCGGCCGAGGTCGGCCGGGAGCTTGACGGCGCTGAGCACCTTGAGCTTCTCGGCGACCAGCGCCTTGGGGTGGAAGGACGCCGGCTCCTCGATGGCGGTGAGCGCCATCAGCTGCAGCAGGTGGTTCTGGATGACGTCGCGGGCGGAGCCGATGCCGTCGTAGTAGCCGGCCCGGCCGCCGATGCCGATGTCCTCGGCCATGGTGATCTGCACGTGGTCGACGTACGACCGGTTCCAGATCGGCTCGAACATCTGGTTGGCGAACCGCAGCGCCAGGATGTTCTGGACCGTCTCCTTGCCCAGGTAGTGGTCGATCCGGAAGACCTCGTCCCGGGGGAAGACCTCGTGGACGACCTTGTTGAGCTCCTGCGCGCTCTCCAGGTCGTGGCCGAAGGGCTTCTCGATGACGGCACGCCGCCAGGAGCCCTTCGGCGGGTCGGCCAGGCCGTGCTTCTTGAGCTGCTGGACGACCGTGGGGAAGAACTTCGGCGGGACGGACAGGTAGAAGGCGAAGTTGCCGCCGGTGCCCTGCGCCTTGTCGAGCTCCTCGATGGTCTCGCGGAGCTTGTCGAAGGCGTCGTCGTCGTCGAAGGTGCCCTGGATGAAGCGCATGCCCTTGGCGAGCTGCTGCCAGACCTCCTCCCGGAACGGGGTCCGGGCGTGCTCCTTGACCGCGTCGTGGACCTCCTTGGCGAAGTCCTCGTCCTCCCACTCGCGGCGGGCGAAGCCGACGAGCGAGAAGCCCGGCGGCAGGAGGCCGCGGTTGGCCAGGTCGTAGATGGCCGGCATCAGCTTCTTGCGGGACAGGTCGCCGGTGACCCCGAAGATGACCAGACCGGACGGCCCCGCGATGCGCGGGAGCCGTCGGTCTGCGGGGTCACGAAGCGGGTTGACGGGCGCCGGCGGGGGGTTGCCCGCGTCCGATTCGGCCGTCAACTCGGGGAAATCAGTGCTCACTTGATGGGCTCCGCTTTCGTGCGCTGTGTGAGCAGGGGGGTCACTTCTCGTCGGCGTGCGCGGTGAGCGAGGCGGTGACGGTGTCCAGCAGCTCGTTCCAGGACTGCTCGAACTTCTCCACGCCCTCGTCCTCGAGGACCTGCACGACGTCGTCGTAGTCCACGCCCGCGGCGGCGATCGCGTCCATCACGGCCTTGGCGTCCGCGTAGTTGGGGACGATGGTGGCGCCGGTGACCACGCCGTGGTCGGCGGTGGCGTCCAGGGTGGCCTCGGGCATGGTGTTGACGGTGCCCGGGGCGACCAGCTCGGTGACGTACAGGGTGTCCGGCAGGGCCGGGTCCTTGACGCCGGTCGAGGCCCAGAGCGGGCGCTGCGGCTTGGCGCCGGCGGCCTCCAGGGCCTTCCAGCGGGCGCTGCCCTCGGTCTTGCCGTCGACCGTGCCGAAGACCTCCTCGTACGCCTGGTAGGCGAGGCGGGCGTTGGCGAGGGCGGCCTTGGAGCGCAGGTTCTTGGCGTCGCCGCCGATCTTGTCGAGGCGCTTGTCGATCTCGGTGTCCACGCGGGAGACGAAGAAGGAGGCGACCGACTCGATCTGGGAGAGGTCCAGGCCCTTGGCCTTGGCGGACTCCAGACCGGTCAGGTAGGCGTCGATGACGGCCTTGTAGCGCTCCAGCGAGAAGATCAGCGTGACGTTGACGCTGATGCCCTTGCCGATGACCTCGCTGATCGCGGGCAGGCCGGCCTTGGTGGCGGGGATCTTGATGAAGACGTTCGGGCGGTCGACCAGCCACCACAGCTGCTTGGCCTCGGCGACGGTGGGCGCGGTCTGGTGGGCCAGGCGCGGGTCGACCTCGATGGAGACCCGGCCGTCGCGGCCGTTGGACGCGTCGTAGACCGGGCGCAGCACGTCGGCCGCGTCGCGCACGTCCGAGGTGGTGATCATGCGGACGGCCTCGTCGGTGGTGACCTTGCGGACGGCGAGGTCGCGCAGCTGGCCCTCGTACGCGCCGTTGCCGCCGATGGCCTTCTGGAAGATGGTCGGGTTGGTGGTGACGCCCACCACGTGCTTGTTCTGCACCAGCTCGGCCAGGTTGCCGGTGTTCAGCCGCTCGCGGCTGAGGTCGTCCAGCCAGATCGCCACGCCTTCGTCGCTGAGGCGCTTCAGTGCGTCAGTCATGGTGCTTCAGTCCTTTTTCTTCTGTCTTCGTGGGGTCGTCGGAGGGGCCGCGTACTCGCGTGCGGGCGAGTACGCGGCCCGCTATTCCGCACTCGCCGTCGGGCGCTCGTACCGGGTGCCGACGTTCCTCGCTCCGGCGCTCGCTTCGCTCACCCGTCGCTCGTCGCTCGTCGCTCTCGGCATCGGCGCGCCCTTCGGCTCGTGCTCGGTGGGGCTAGCGGTTGACGGCTTCGAGGGAGCGCAGGGCGTTGTGGGCCTCGGCGACGACGCGCTCGGCGGTCAGGCCGAACTCCTCGAACAGCACCTTGTAGTCGGCGGAGGCGCCGAAGTGCTCCAGCGAGACGATCCGGCCGTGGTCGCCGACCAGCTCGCGCCAGCCCTGGGCGATGCCGGCCTCGACCGAGACGCGGGCCTTGACCGACGGCGGCAGCACGCTGTCGCGGTAGGCCTGGTCCTGCTCCTGGAACCACTCGAAGGACGGCAGCGAGACCACGCGGGTCGTGATGCCCTCGGCCTCCAGGACCTCGCGGGCCTTGACGGCCAGCTGGACCTCGGAGCCGGTGCCGAGCAGGATCACCTTCGGGTTGCCGTCGGAGGCCTCGGCCAGGATGTAGCCGCCCTTCGCGGTGCCCTCGGCGGAGCCGTGGACCTCGCGGTCGAAGGTCGGGACGTTCTGGCGGGTGAGCGCCAGGCCGACCGGGCCGGGGTGGGTGGTCTGCCGCTCGATCACGGTGCGCCAGGCGACGGCCGTCTCGTTGGCGTCGGCCGGGCGGACCATGGTCAGGCCCGGGATGGCGCGCAGCGAGGCCAGGTGCTCGACGGGCTGGTGGGTCGGGCCGTCCTCGCCGAGGCCGATCGAGTCGTGCGTCCAGACGTAGGTGACCGGCAGCTTCATCAGCGCGGCCAGGCGGACGGCGGGGCGCATGTAGTCGGCGAAGACCAGGAAGGTGCCGCCGAAGACGCGGGTCTTCCCGTGCAGCGCGATGCCGTTCATGGTCGAGCCCATGGCGTGCTCGCGGATGCCGAAGTGGATCGTCCGGCCGTACGGGCTGGCGGTCTTCAGCGGGTTGCCCTCGGGGAGGAAGGAGCTCTCCTCGTCGATGGTGGTGAGGTTGGACTCCGCGAGGTCGGCCGAGCCGCCCCACAGCTCCGGGATCACCGCGCCGATCGCCTTGAGGGTCTCGCCGGAGGCCTTGCGGGTGGCGACGTCCTTGCCGGCCTCGAAGACCGGGACGGCCTTCTTCCAGCCCTCGGGCAGCTCGCCGGCCTGGATCCGGTCGAACTCGGCGGCGCGGTGCGGGTGGGCGGCGCGCCAGGCCTCGAAGGACTGCTGCCACTGGTCGCGGGCGGCCTTGCCGCGCTTGATGACCAGGCGGGCGTGCTCGATGACCTTGTCGCTGACCTCGAAGGTCTTCTCCGGGTCGAAGCCCAGGACCTTCTTGGTGGCGGCGATCTCGGCGGCGCCGAGCGCGGAGCCGTGGGCCTTGGCGGTGTTCTGGGCGTCCGGGGCCGGCCAGGCGATGATCGTGCGCATAGCGATCATCGACGGGCGGGAGGTCTCGGCCTTGGCGGCGGCCAGCGCGTCGGCCAGGGCGGCCACGTCGATGTCGCCGTTGGACTTCGGGGCGACCCGCTGGACGTGCCAGCCGTACGCCTCGTAGCGCTTGAGGACGTCCTCGGAGAAGGCGGTCTCGGTGTCGCCCTCGATCGAGATGTGGTTGTCGTCGTAGAGGGCGACCAGGTTGCCCAGCTTCTGGTGGCCGGCCAGCGAGGAGGCCTCGGCGGAGATGCCCTCCTCCAGGTCGCCGTCGGAGACGATGGCCCAGATGGTGTGGTCGAAGGGCGACTCGCCGGCCGGGGCGTCCGGGTCGAACAGGCCGCGCTCGAAGCGGGCGGCCATCGCCATGCCCACGGCGTTGGCGATGCCCTGGCCGAGCGGGCCGGTGGTGGTCTCGACGCCCGCGGTGTGGCCGTGCTCGGGGTGGCCGGGGGTGCGGCTGCCGGCGACCCGGAAGGCCTTGAGGTCGTCCAGCTCCAGGCCGTAGCCGGAGAAGTACAGCTGGGTGTACAGGGTCAGGCTGGTGTGCCCGGGGGAGAGGACGAAACGGTCCCGGCCCGCCCAGGACGGGTCGGTGGGGTCGTGGCGCAGGAAGCGCTGGAAGATCAGGTACGCAGCCGGGGCCAGCGACATGGCCGTCCCGGGGTGTCCGTTGCCGACCTTCTGGACCGCGTCCATGGCCAGGACGCGGGCCGTGTCGACAGTCCGCTCGTCCAGTTCGGACCACTCGAATGCATTCGTCGGCGTCGTGCTCACCCTGTCTCAGGGCTCCTTCCGTTGTGAAGAGTGACCCCGTGAAGGGGACCGGGTCGGCCACGTCGCTGGGGCCGGACGCTTGGGTGGTGCCGGTCACGGAGGGTAGATCCCGCTTCTCGAAGCGAGCCTACCGTCCGTGCCGAGGCTCACCCTCCGTGCTGAGACAACCGGGATTTCCGTATGGTGATTCCCACGAGGGTTCGATGGGGGGTTTTGTCTCAGGCTCTCCTGATTTCGTGGCCTCTGCCCCTCCGATGGTCAGGACGAGGGACCGGTGGCGCACGGGGTCAGCTTCGTCGGTTCACCCAGGGGTGTGCGTTCCGCCTCGCCGGGGGACCCCGGAGCGGATGGGGAGATATGGAGCGTCTAAGGTGGCGTGGTACGCGCAGAGCGGACGATTTCGGGACCTTCGTTCCTGTGGCCGCCTGTGAGGATTCATCTTCAGTTGGGGTGTTAGTGACCGCCGTCGAATCCCGTCCCGCCGGGGTCACCGGGGCGACGCCTGCGCACCGGCCGTTCGGGGCCCGTGTCGGCGCTTTCGTCGCACTGACCAAGCCTCGGATCATCGAGCTGCTGCTGATCACCACCGTGCCGGTGATGTTCCTGGCGCAGCGCGGTGTTCCGGACCCGCTGCTGGTGCTGGAGGTGGTCATCGGCGGCTACCTGTCGGCCGGCGGTGCCAACGCCCTCAACATGTACATCGACCGCGACATCGACGCGGTGATGTCGCGCACCGAGCGGCGGCCGCTCGTCACCGGCATGGTCTCGCCGCGCGAGGCGCTGGTCTTCGGCATCACGCTGGCCGTCGGCTCGACGATCTGGCTGGGCGCGCTGGTCAACCCGCTCTCGGCGCTGCTGGCGCTCTCGGCGCTGCTCTTCTACGTGTTCGTGTACACGCTGGGGCTGAAGCGGCGGACGGCGCAGAACATCGTCTGGGGCGGCATCGCCGGCTGCATGCCGGTGTTCGTCGGCTGGGCGGCGGTGACCAACTCGGTGTCCTGGTCGGCGCTGGTGCTCTTCCTGGTGATCTTCTTCTGGACGCCGCCGCACTACTGGCCGCTGTCGATGAAGGTGCGCGAGGACTACGAGCGGGCCGGCGTGCCGATGCTGCCGGTGATCAAGGGCAACCTGGCGGTCGCCAAGCAGATCGTCGCCTACTCCTGGGTCATGGTGGCCGTCTCGATGGCGCTCTGGCCGCTGGCCGACACCAGCTGGCTCTACCCCGTCTCGGCGGCCGTGCTCGGCGGGGCCTGGCTGAAGGAGGCGCACGGGCTGTACGCCCGGGCCAAGGCCGGGGTGGTCGGCGCCAAGCTGAAGGAGATGCGGCTGTTCCACTGGTCGATCACCTACCTGACGCTGCTGTTCGTGGTGATCGCGGTCGACCCGTTCGTGAAGTGACGCGCTCCCGGAAGGGCCCCTGCCGAACCGGCAGGGGCCCTTCGGCGTTCCGGAGCGGCTCCGCCCTCAGCGCGGCGGCAGCTCGGACGGGCCGACGTGGCCGTCCAGCCAGTCCTTGAGCGGCTGGGAGGCCCGCAGGAAGCCGGTGACACGGTCGTACGCCGCCCGGGTGCCGAGCCAGGCCTCCGGCGCCCACTCCTGCCAGGCGATCAGGCCCTTGTGCCGGAGCAGCTCGATCCGCGGGTGGTCCTTGGGGTAGCCGCGCGGGGCGGACTTCAGGCTGTCCCGGCCGACCACCTCCGGGCCGGCCTCGCGGACCCGGGCGACCACCCGCTCCAGCTCGGCGCCGGAGACGTCCTCGGCGACGGCGTCCCGGTAGCGCTCCAGCTGGTCGGGGGCGAGCCGGTAGAACCCGTTGCCGCAGGCCAGGCCGTCGGCGGAGAGCTGGACGTAGCCGCCGGCCTCCAGGTGCGCGCCGATGTGCGTCTTGTACGGGGACTTGTCGGCGCTGAACCGGACGTCGCGGTTCGGGCGGAAGATCTTGCCCGGCCCGAACTCGGGTTCCAGCTCGGCGAGCAGCAGCTCCATCGGCTCCCGCACGGCGTGCTCGTACCGGTCCTTGTGGGACTGCCAGAAGGTCTTCGAGTTGTCGGCCTCAAGGCCCTCGTAGAAGTCGAGGGCCTCGTCCGGCCAGCCTTGGAAGGTCACACGGCCAGTATGTGGGGCGGCGGGGCGGGGTGTGGCCCGGTGCACAGTCCGCTCCCGTCGCCAGCGCCGCTACCGCTGGGTAGCATGCGGTCATGAGCAGCGCAGAGACCGCCACCCCCGCCGCGACGGACGCCCGCGCCGAGCGCCGCGCCAAGCGCATCGCCAAGCACCTCACCAGCTTCGCCAAGCAGCACGGCGGCAGCGCCGACGGTGTCGTCGAGTACGTCGGCGCCGTGGCCACCCGCATCGTGGTGGTCGGCGCGGACGGCACCTGGGGCGACCAGGTGGCCCCGAGCTACGCCGTGGGCCGCCGGGCCGCGGAGCTGGCCGGGGTGACCCTGCACGACGACTTCGAGGGCGAGCTGGGCCTGAAGGTGAGGACCGGCCCGTACGAGTGGAAGCGCATGGCGGGCATCCAGATCGGCGGCTGACGCCGGTCCCGAGCACGCGGAAGGGGCCCCGGTCCGGTGACCGGGGCCCCTTCCGCATGCCGGCTCAGACGGCCGCGGCCTGCGGCTCGCGGGCCTTCGGCTCGCGGGCCTTCGGCGCGGCGGGCGCGCCCTCGTCGGTGCGGACCCGCAGCGCGAGCGGGACGCGCAGCGCGGCGATCCAGGTCAGCGTGGCGAGCAGCATGTGCAGGCCCACCAGCAGCTCGGGGGCGTCCGTGAAGTACTGGACGAAGCCCAGCACGCCCTGGAGCAGCAGCACCACGAGCAGGTCGCGGGCCCGGGCGCGGGCGGCCGGCGGGGCCTTCACCGCGGCGAACACGAAGATCACCGCGATGGCCAGGCCGACCGAGACGAAGGCCAGGTCGGCGTGCGCCTGGGCGAGCCGGTCGTAGTCCAGCGGGATGCGCGGGACGATCTTGTTGTCCCTCGGCGTGCCGGGGTGGTGGCCGGCGCCGGTGACCAGCGTGCCGGCCGCGACCAGCAGGCCGATCACGGTGACCACCACGTACGAGAGCCGGTGGATCGGCCGGGCCACCGCGAGCCTCGGCGGGCCGTCGCCCTCCTTCGCGCGCTCCCACATCAGCAGCGCGACCCAGACCAGGCCCATCGCGGCGATCAGGTGCAGCGCGACCGTGTACGGGTTGAGGCCGGTCAGCACGGTGATGCCGCCGAGCACGGCGTTGCTCATCACCAGCCAGAACTGCGCCCAGCCGAGCTTGGTCAGGCCGCGCCGCCACGGCCGGTGGCAGCGGGCGGCCAGGATCGCCCAGCCGACCGCGGCGCTCAGCACGTAGGTGAGCATCCGGTTGGTGAACTCGACGACGCCGTAGTAGCCCATCTCGGGCGTCGGGATCAGGCTGTCCGGGGTACAGCGGGGCCAGGTGGAACAGCCGAGGCCGGAGGCGGTGAGCCGGACGGCGCCGCCGGTGACGACGATCACCACGCTCATCACCAGCGCGGCGAACGCGGCGCGCCTGACCACGGCGGCGGACGGCTGCCAGCGCTCGGCGAGCAGGGAGAAGGGGGTACGCACGGGGTCAATCGTAGGCGGCCTTACAGCCGATCTTGGGGCGGGGCGGGCGCGCGCCGCCTCGGCACCGACGGGGCCCCGTCCGCCTCCGCCTCCGCCTCGGCGGCCGTGCCGGGCGCCCCGGCGAGCCCCTCGGCCACGGCCACCGGGGGCGGCGACCTCGCGCACACCGGCTCCGGTCCGGTCGTCCCGCTGGCGATCGGCGGGGCAGGGTGATCGCCGCCGGTGGCGCGATCGTGGTGGCGGCGCGCCGCCGGGCGGGCAAGCGGGCCCGAGCGCCCCGCGGGTGACCGTTCCGATGCCCCCGGTGGTCGGGTTCGACCGCCGGGGGCGTCACTTTTTGGCCGGTGTGACGGAAACAGATCAAGTGTGCCGAACCGGTGTCCTCCGAGGTCACAGGTGTGATGGGCTGGTCATGCACATCCGGGGCCGGACGGACAGGCGAAATCCGGCCGTGCGACGGGGTGTGGGGAGAGGCGGGAGTGCCGGTAGAGTCCCCCGGACACTCGTAGCGGGCCACCGCCAGACCACTCAACACGCCTGCTGCACAGGACCGTTCGGAGGGGACAACGAAATGGCGCGACAGCAGCGGCAGCTCGGCATCAGGAGTGCGGCACTGGCCGGGACGGCGGCGGCCGCCGTCCTGCTGCCGATGGCACTGGCCACCAGTGCCTCGGCGCACACGCCGAGCTGGCAGGTGAGCTGCGACAAGATCCAGATCGACCTGACCAACTACAGCGACAAGGCGGGCGTCAAGAACGTCGTCAGCCTGACCGTCGACGGCGAGAAGGTGCTGGACCAGAAGGAGTTCGGCAGGGAGTTCCACGGGACGTACCCGGTCAAGGACCACAACAAGCCGGTCAGCGCGACCTTCGTGGTCACCACCACCGAGGACCCGAAGAACCACGACTGGAACAAGACCGAGACCAAGACGATCGAGGTCTGCCACACCCCGACGCCGACCCCGACGCCGACGCCCACCAAGACCCCCACCCCCACGCCGACGGCCACTCCGACGGTGACGCCGACCCCGACCCCGACCCCGACCACGACGCCGACCGGGACGGCCTCGCCCACCGCGACCGCCAGCCCGACGGCGACCACCACTCCGGCCAAGACGCCCACCCCGGCGCCGAGCACCGCGACCCCGGGCCCGGCGCTCGCCGCGACCGGTAGCAGCGACTCCACCCCGCTCATCGCCGCGGTCGGCGGCGGCGTGGTGCTCCTCGGCGGCGCGCTCGTCCTGGTCGCCCGCAAGCGCCGTGGCGGCAACCAGGGCTGACGCTCGGTCAGGCCAGTCGGCGGCCCCTCGCTCGCACCGTCGAGCGAGGGGCCGCCGTCTTCCCGCCCGGCGGCGCGCCGTCGCGCGCGTCGGCGGCGGGTGCCCCCCGGCGAGCCGACCGCCGGTCCGGGCCGCACCCGGCGGACGTGATCCTCAAGGTTCGCTCAACTCCACCACGGCGGACGGGAATCCCGTGCAAGGGTTCGTCCGGCAGCAGAAGCTGCGCACAGTCGGGGGCGCGGCCGTCTCTCCTCCAGATCGGAGGGCGGGCCGCGGGTTGGACGGGCCGTCCCTTCGGCGGCCACTTCACGGGGGTTCCACAATGGTCGATCTCGACTTCGAGCGGCGGATGAATCCGTGGCTCTTCGACAGTTCCGGAAATCTGACGGAGGCGGCGAAGAAGCAGTTCCCGGACCTCGCGACCGTCGCGTCGGGCGCGCCCGCACCGTCGTGGACGCCCGCCACGCCGGGCACGCCGGGGCCGGCGGGGCCGACGCTGACGGTCAGTCCGGACGCCCTGCGCAAGGCCGCGAACAACGCGGCCACCTTGCAGACGAAGTTCACCCAGGCATGCCGGAAGCCCTTCGAGCGCCTGCACGAAGCGACGGAGGACCTGCCGCGCGGTTGGGCGCTGGTGGGCGCGCTGTGGACCGCGGACGAGGTCTGGATGGCGCAGGTCAACGCGCTCGACGCGGCACTCGGGAGGGTGTCGGAGTTCCTGGGCACCAACGCCGACTCCTACGCGCGCGCCGAGCAGTCGAACGCACAGAACTTCGGGAAGGGCTGAGGCGACTCGTCATGGTGGACTTCAGGGAACTGCGGTACGCGCCGCTCTCCGGCATCGACCGGGTGGCCGGCGCCTTCGAATCGCTCGTCCGGAGTTGGGAGTTCTCCTCCGAACTGACCGGTGACGTGATCAACCCCCTCCAGGGCTCGGGCTGGCGGGGCATCGCGGCCGAGCAGGCCGCCGGCGGCATCCAGAAGGTGCGGACCGAGATCGACGCGGCCTTCGACGAGGCCAGTGCCATCGCCCTCGCCCTGCGCGACGCGCACACCGAACTCGCCGGGGCCCAGGCCGACTTGAAGGCGGCCATCCAGTCGGCCGCCGACCAGGGGCTGACGGTGGACGACACCGGCGGCGTCCACTGGCCGCCGGCGACCAACCCGGCGGACAAGAAGGACGCGGACTACGCCGACAGCTACCGGCAGAAGGCGACCGGCGTCGCCGACGCGATCGCCAGGGCGGTGGCCCGGGCCACCGCGGCCGATGCCGCCGCGGCCGCCGCCCTCGCGGCGGACACCGGCGCCAACCGCACGTCCTTCAACGCGAAGCCGCTCGGCGGGCAGCCCGAGGAGGAGGCCAAGAAGGCGGCCGACCTGCTGCGGCTCGGGGACAGGGCGACGGAGGCGCAGGTCCTCGAACTCAACCAGCTGGTCAGGAGCCACGCCGGGGACCCCCGCTTCGCCACCGCGTTCTACTCCTCCACCGGACCGGACGGCTTCCTCAGCTCCTACGGCGCGTTGAGCGAGTTCGGCGGCTACTACGGCAGCGACGCGACCAAGAAGGCGCTCCTCGAACTGCAGGGCAACCTCGGCCGCACCCTCGCCACGGCGACGGACGGCACCAAGGTGCCCCACCTGGGCGACGCCTGGCAGGCCGGGCTGCGCAAGGCCGGCGCGGCGCAGTACCAGCTGCTGCCGGACCGGCTCCAGGGCGGCAACCCGTACGGCTACCAGATCCTCTCCAACATCCTGCGGACCGGCACGTACGACCCGCACTTCCTCAACCCGGTCGTCGAGCACGTCACCCAGCTCAGCGCGCAGAACCCGGGCCGGTGGGAGGACGCCGTCAGCAAGGCCAACCCGATCGGCCAGGTGTTCTTCCTCGGCAGGGACGGCTCCGGCATCAACCCGATGTCGGGCGCGCTGGAGGCCCTCGGCCACAACCCGGCGGCGGCGACGAAGTACTTCCACGACCAGGCCACCGTCTACGACGAGGACGGCACGGTCAAGGCCACCGGCCAGCCCAACACCTACCTGAAGCAGCTGACCGGCACCGGCTTCGACTCCCTCCTCCAGGACTACCAGCCCGACCACTTCAGTCCGCACGGCAAGGCCGCGCCGATGGAGGCCGGCGCGCTCGGCCACGCCCTGGAGGCCGCCACGACCGGCCGGGCGTACGACGCGACCGACGCGCCGCTGCCGCCGCACACCCCGGAGATGGCGGCCGTGATGGCGCAGGTGGTGGACCGCTTCGGGAACGGCGACGGTCCCGGGCTGCTCGCCAAGTCCGGGCTCTTCGCGGGCACGAACGGCAGCCTCGGCCACATGACCGCGGTGTACATGGGCGACGTCCAGGCCGCGCTCAACCCGGGCGACAACACCCTCCCGACGCACGGCGCCCGGGCCGCGCTCAACCAGGAGAACACCGAGAAGCTGCTCGGCGCGCTCGGGCGCAACCCCGACGCCTACGGCGCGATCGCGCAGGCGCAGCAGGCCTACACCACGGCGCACATCCAGGACGTGATGCAGCACCGCGACCAGTACAAGGACCTGTTCGGTGACGCCGTCCGCAACGCCGCCCGCCCCGGCGGCGAGGTGGCCGGCATCCTCACGGCCGCGCGGACGGACGAGGTCTACGTCAGGGCCCAGGCCGAGGCGACCGCGTACAACGACGCGATCGACCAGAACGGGGTCTGGGCGAAGACCGTCTGGGCGATCACCGGCGGCAAGGCCCTCGGCAACATCCCCGGGGTCGGCCCGGGGCTGTCGTACCCGGTGAACGGCTTCATCGACAGCATCGCCGACGCGTACCACATCGAGGCGCATCCGAGCGACGACGCGACGGTGGCCTACGACACGGGGAAGAACTCCGCGGCGGCGGCGGCCCAGGCCGCGGTGGTGAAGGCCGGGCGGGCCGCCGGGCTCGAAGAGCCGTACCTCAACACGCTGGCCCTCTCGGCCGCCAACGAGACCAAGAACGGGCTCGGCGACGGTGCCACGTTGTTCGGCAGGGCCATCCATGGCTGACGCGCCGGCGTCGCACCCGGCCGGTGGAGCCGGGCGCGGGGCGGCCCGGTACCGCCGGCACCGGGTGCTGCTCGCCGCCGTGTCGGCCGCCGTCGTCGCGGCGGCCGGCGGCGGGCTGTGGTGGTGGTCCGCGCGCGATCCGCTGACCCTGCCCGCGACCGCCTGCTGGTCGCTGCTCGACCGGAACGACCTGCGGCCGTTGACGGACCGGGCGAGCGGGACGTTCGGCGTGCGGTACGCGGAAGGCCCCGACGGCGGCAGCGGCGGGGCCGGCCTCCGCGCGGGCGGGCACGACCAGACGTGCCTGGTGCAGCGGGATCACTCCGTGCTGCTGGACCTGAAGGTGGGCCCGCTGACCGACCTCTCGTACCACGTGGACTACGGGCCGGGCGCCGTTCCCGTGACCGAGCCGGTGCCGCGGAGGCTGGACCTCGGTCAGGACGTCCAGGGGTGGATGTGGCCGGACGGTACGGTTCACCTGGCCTTCCGGTGCGAGAACCCGGTGGCGGACGGCCGGAGCCTCCCGTACGCGGAGGTCCGCGTGTGGGGGGACTCCCGGCTCACCGATCCGACGCTGCCCTCGATGCACCGGGCCCGGCTGGACATCGCGTTGAAGGCCGCCAGGGCGGCCGTCACGGCGTACCCGTGCCACAACCCCGTCGCCTTCCCGGCCGCGGAGGCCGCCGACCGAGCCGCTCACTGAGGCAGCCGCGGGACCCGCGCGAGTCTCGCCGCAGCCCGACACCGCGAAACCGGAGGAACCCCAGCCGACGCACGGCTGGGGTTCCTCGACGCGGTGGGTGTCGGTCAGCGGGTGGGGTCACCCCGGCCGTGAACCGCTCGTCCACGTGCCGGCAGAGCGCACCCGATCGCGATCAACTTCGATCGGCCGGATCAGCGCTGCAGGGTGAGGACACCCGGGCGCCAGGGGAGCTGGTCGTAGGGGCCGGTGGCGGTGGGGGACTTGCCCTGGTAGAGGAACTGGAGGTGGCAGGGGTCGATGGTCATGGTCTGGTCGGGGTTGTCGCGGACCAGGTCGCCGTGGCTGATGTCGTTGGTCCAGTCGGCGCCGCTGTTGGCCTTGCCGGCGAAGGGGTTGTTCTCGCTGGCGGCCTGCGGGGTCCAGGAGCCGTTGAGGCTGGTGGCGGTGAACGAGCGGAAGTAGCGTCCGTTCGCGCCCATCGCCTCGACGATCATGAGGTACTGGTTCCGGTCCTTGACCTTGTAGACCTGCGGGGCCTCGAAGAGGTTCGCGGTCGTGTCGGTCATGACGGTGGTGTAGGAGGAGCCGAAGCTGCTCGGGAAGTTCCCGATCGGCATGCTGGCGCGGTAGATGCTGCCGTTGTCACCGGCGAAGAACAGGTACATGTTCTGGTCGTCGGCGATCAGGGTCTGGTCGATCGGGCCGGTGCTGGACTTGGGGAGGCTGCCGGTGAACAGCGGCTGCGGCGCGGACCAGCCGTTGGGGTTGGTCGGGTCGGTCGAGGTGCGGTAGACGAACGGCGACTGACCCCACTGGTACGCCAGCACCCAGATCTTCTTGGGCGCGAAGTAGAACAGCGTGGGCGCCACCGCGGCCTGGCTCATGCCGCTCTGCCCGGCCGACGCCATGTCGGACCAGTTGGTGAACGGGCTGAACATCATCGAGCCGTACGACGACCCCGACACGTTCGACGCGTAGACCAGGTGCTTGCCGTTGTACACGACGTCCGTGAAGTCCTTCACCGCGAGCCAGCCGTTGGCCGGCTGCGCCAGCGCGCCGGTGGAGGACCACCGGTACGTCGAGGGAAGGGCACACGTGCCGCCCGGGGCGGGCGTGGTCGGGGTCGGCGCCGGGGTGGACGACCCGGTCGACCGGAGCGTCCAGTGCTGGTTGGCGGCGCCCCATGAGTCCCAGATCTGGACGGCGGTGCCGTTGGCGGTCTGGTTGCCGGGCGTCTCCAGGGCCTTGCCGGTGGCGACGTTGGTGAGGGTGTAGGAGCCGTCGCTGTTGCGGGCGGCCTTCCAGTGCTGGTTGGCGCCGCCGTTGTTGTCCCAGACCAGCACCTTCGTGCCGTTGGCGGCCTGGCCGGCCGGATCGTCCAGGACCCGGCCGCTGGCGACGTTGGTGAAGGTGTAGGAGCCGTCGCCGTTCCTGGTGGCCCGCCACTGCTGGTTGGTGGCGCCGCTGGCGTCCCAGACCTGGAGCCGGGTGCCGTTGCCGTTCTGTCCGGCGGGCTCGTCGAGGACGCGCCCGGCGGCGCCCATCGCGGAGAGCGTGTAGACGGTGCCGGAGTTGATGGCGCCGTCCGGATTGCTGCCGCCGGCGCCGCCGAAGGTGGTGAGGACGGCGTTGTAGGCGGGCTTCTTGTTGCCGTTGCCGTCGAACAGCAGCGGGTTCTCGCCGCCGCGCCAGGAGTCGCTGTCGCGGATGCCCCACAGGGTGATACCGGTGCAGCGGGCGACGTTGAGGCAGGCCTGGACGGCGCTGGTGTAGGCGGTGGTGGACGCCTGGGCGATGTCGAGCTCGGTGAGCTGGACGTCGACGCCGAGCGCGGCGAAGTTGGACAGCGTGGTCTGGAAGCTGGCCGGGGGGCCGCCGGCACCGAAGTGGCTCTGGAAGCCGACGCAGTCGATGGGCACACCGCGGGCCTTGAAGTCCTTGACCATGCTGTAGACGCCCTGGGTCTTGGCGTCCGTCCAGTTCTCGATGTTGTAGTCGTTGTAGCAGAGCTTGGCCGAGGAGTCGGCGCCGCGGGCGGTGCGGAAGGCCTCCTCGATGAAGCCGTTGCCCAGCACGTTCTGGAACACCGAGCTGCGGTGCTGGCCGCTGCCGCCGTCGGCGAACGCCTCGTTGACCACGTCCCAGGCGTAGATCTTGCCCTTGTAGTGGCTCATCTCCTGGGTGATGTGGTTGTTCATCACGCTGCGCAGGGTGGTGGCGTCGTTGATCGACGAGACCCAGTTGGGCAGCTGGGAGTGCCAGACCAGGGTGTGGCCGCGCATCTTCTGGCCGTGCGCGGCGGCGTGGTTGACGATCCCGTCGGCGGGGCCGAAGTTGAACGAGCCGCGGGACGGCTCGGTGCTGTCCCACTTCATCTCGTTCTCCGGGGTGATCGTGTTGAACTCCCGGTCGAGAATGCCCGAGTAGGTCGAGTCGCCGAGCCTGCCCGAGGCCACTGCCGTACCGAAGTAGCGCCCGGTGCGAGCGGCCGCGTCGGCGGCCACGGTCGGGGCGTCGGTCGAGTTGGTGGCCATGGCGACCAGCGGTACGGCGGCACCCGCCGCCGCGAGGGCCGCCGAGATGGCGATCACGCGGCGGGTCGCCGGGCGGCGGCGATGAGAGCTTTTCTGATCTGGCAAGGGCTTGTCCCTCTGACACAGTGGGCCTTCGTCTCGGCCTCGGTTACCTGCCAGTTGCCGCCGCACGCCCGAAGGTTGCCGCGACCGGGGAAGAATATTTCTCGTCGAGCCGACCTGCTCGGGGCCGAGATCATCACCGACCCGGCCGTGGTCGTCGAGCACGCCCGGTGGTTGGACGCGGCGTTCCACCATGGGCACCCGCCTAGCGGTGTTCAGCGGCGAACCGTTCCAGCGTGGGGAAGGTGCCAGTGTCGATCGCGCCGGACAACTCGTACTGATCAATCCCATCGCGAAGAGGGCTGGTCGGTACTGCCACTTGACGTGCTTGTCGTTCCGTGCGGGGTCCATGGGCCGCGTGAGGGCGAGGAAGAAGAAGCACTTGACGAGCAGGAAGTCGCCCAGGTGCTCGCTCACCCGCTGCCCGGTCAGGGATGTGGTGGTCTCGTCGAGGGCGGCGGTGTGGGCGGCGGCTCGTTGGTGGACGACATCACTCCCGTGGGCTATTTCGTGGCGATCACGTAGACGCTGGCCCACTGGCGCTTCGGGCTGGCCATGGTCGGGTCGAAGGTCCACGGCTCGACGGTCCTGAAGCCCGCCTCGTTGAAGAGCTGGGCGAGCTTCTCGTGGTCGTACGCCCAGTAGTGGGGGTTGTAGGTCGGGTCATCGTCCTGGTCGCGGAAGACGTAGTTGATGAGGTCGAGATAGGTGTTGATGTCACCTCGGCACTGCCGCTTGGCGTACCACCGGTCGATCATCTCGGCAGTCCGGTCCGGCGGTGCCGGGTACTGGTTCAGGACGAAGGCCGCGTCGGGGACGCCGGTGATGAGCTGTCCGCCGGAGGCGAGGACGCGGTGGGCCTCGCGGGCATAGGACTTGGCAGAGCGCGGGTAGTCGATGTGCTCCAGGAAATGCTCCGAGAAGATCGTCTCGGCGCTGGCATCGGCGAGCGGGATGCCCTCGCGCACGTCCCACACGAGGTCTGCCGGCAGGACGATGTCGATGTTGAAGAAGCCGTCGATGCGGTGGCCGCCGCCGCCGATCTGGACCTTGTCGGGGCCGGGCTTGAGGACGCCATCGGGCAAGGCGGCGACGCTGGCCCGGTGGTGGCGGTGCAGTTCGACTTCCTTGACCGCAGCCCGGAGGGTGCGGGCGAGGCCGTGCGTGGTCGTGGGCGAGTCGAGGGCCTGGTCGAGTTGGGCGAGGAGGGCGGTTATCTGCCGGTCGTGCGGAGTCATCGGGGGGCTCGCTTCCTGGGTCGCCTGGGCTGTTGGTTCAGATGGTTCGGGAGCTGAGCTCGTCGATCGTCCACAGGCCCAGCCCGTTGCCGGGGTGGTGCCGGCCGCCGTCGGTGAAGTCGGTGTCGAAGTGCTCGACGGGCTCGGGCAGGTGGAACGGGGCCGCTTGGAGGTTGAGCGGGCGCCAGTGGGTGTCCGAGGTGTCGCGGTTCTCGGCCACACCGACGTACGTGGTGGCGAGCAGGTACGTCGAGCCGCTGGTGGCCACACGGTCGAGGAACGCGAGTACCTCGTGGTGGGTGAGGTGCACGAGGCAGTCCCGTGCGATGACGAGGTCCGCTGCCGGGATGTCGTCCCTGCTCAGGTCGGCCTGCCGGAAGGAGATGCGCTCGCTGCCGTGCCGTTCCTGGTTGAGCTGGACGAGGTCGGGGACGACGTCGAGGCCGACGTAGCCGTCCAGCTGGTCGAACCCGTCGACCTGGCGGATCCAGTTGACGTCACCGCATCCGGCGTCCGTGACGGTGCGGATCGGGTAGCGCGCGAGCACCGAGGCGAGGGCTGCCCGGACGGCCTCGGTCTGACGGATCTCGGAGCCGGGACCGGAGACCGACTCGGGAGATCCCCAGTGGTTGGTGCGGTAGATCTCGGTGAAGAGGGTCTCTGCAGGCTGGGTGGGTGCCGGCCAGGCAGCGGTGGACGGGGCGGCGGGGCCGTGGGTGGGCATGCGTCTCCTCTGCGATCGTCGTCGAGGGGCGTGGGGCAGCGGTCAGCGGCTGCTGTTGCGCATGAGCGTGTACTTGATGTCGACCAGGCGCGGCGCGATGCTCAGCGCCAGCTGCTCGGTCGGATGGAGGTGCCCGGCGTCGTCCGGCTCGGCACGCCAGACGCGGTAGTCCAGGTTCGGGTAGGCGGGGTTGATGCCGATCTCGCCCTTGGGCATCGTGCCGTTGAACGGCGCGACGATGTCCATGTGGTTCCAGTAGTTCCAGGCTTGCAGGGCCTTGTGCTGGTCGAAGTAGAAGTAGAAGTCGGGGTAGCGGCCGAAGCTGCGGAGTTCGCGGTGGATGAGGTGGCCGAGCAGTGGGCCGAGCTGGGTGGCGAGGCTGTCGAACTCCCATCGCGTGCGGTGCCAGGCTTCCGGTACCTGGCCGCTGGTGAAGAACCGGGCGGCGACGAGGTAGCTGATCCGCTGGACCAAGTAGGTGCGAGCGTGGTCAGCGTCGATGGTCGGGTCCACCCGTTGGAGAAGCGTCGCCAGCTCCTGCAGGCGGGGGCGGAATCTGGCGAGGTTGAACTTGCCGGCCATGTCCGGGAAGGAGGCGAACAGCATCTCCTTGTAGAGCCAGTTGTTGAACTCCCCGAGGTCGGACAGCTGTCGGGTTCGTTCGGAAGTGGAGTGGAGCATCAGGTGCTCGGCGAGGGCCTCGAAGTAGAGGTAGCCGAGGATGGGCAGCCGGGGGATGGCTGCATCCAGCAGCTGGAAGAAGCCCTCCGTGGCCACGGTCGAGCCCTGGTAGACGATGCTGGCGGCCAGGGCCAGGAACGCGGCCGAGTTCTTGATCCGGCCGACGACGGTCTCGCGCAGGTGGTGTCGCTCGGTCTTGCTGAGCAGGTACTCCAGGTCGGTGTAGATCTGCAGGTGGATCGAGCCCAGCCGCAGGTAGTCCACGCCCGCCAATCCGCGGTACGCCTGGGGCGGCGCGGTGATCTCGAAGATCAGCGGTGTGGGTGCGCGTCCGCTCAGGCCGACCTTGGCGAGGGAGGCTGGGGCCTCCTTCGTGAGGACGTAGGCGGCCAGGTTGTGCATGCGGAAGCCGTGCTCGGTCGCTGTGAGCGGTGCGCAGTAGATGCTGCCCACGAGGCATCCGCCGGAGGGGTAGAGCACCCCCTCCTCGCTGATCTCTTCCAGGGCGTGGGTGACGTGGAGCAGGTGCAGCTTGCCGTCGCTGTTGAGGCTGTCGAAGAGCGCGTTCTTGCGGAGCAAGCTGCCGTTCGGCGTCTCGTCGGTCAGGCGCTTGTGCCAGGCGGCCGTCTGGGCTGCCAGCGGGTCGGCCTGCCCGGCGTGGGGCAGCAGCGCGGAGTCGAAGAAGGCATGCGCGTCGGCCCACAGGTCGTAGGCGTCGCGGAGGCTCACGGCTATACCAGCCCCTTCTCGGCGAGCGCGTACAGGACGGCTTCGGCGCTGCTGGCTCCGGCGAGGTGCGCGGTCTCGGAGACGGCGACGAGGTCGAAGGCCACGGCGCGGAGCTGGTCGAAGGCCGGCTCACGAACGTGCCGCGCGTCGGGCCACCAGCTGAGCTTCGGCAGGCGGTAACGGTCGAGCGCGTCTGCCGCCTTGACCAAGTCGCAGATGAGCCCGGCGCGGTGGTAGTCGGCCTGGTCGTCCAAGCAGAAGGCGCCGTACGGCACGTCGTGCAGGCGGATGGCGGTTGCTGCCTGGATGATCCGCCGGGGCGTTGCCGCCAAGCCGAAGTGGGTCCAGACGGTGTCGGCGTTGGCGGCCAGCCAGACGGCGGCACGAGCACCGTGGCCACGGTCGTCCTGGTCGTGCAGGCGCTGGCAGTCGTGGACGGCTGCTGACAGGACGACCGTGGCGGTCTCGGTGTCGTCCAGCTCGTGGATCTCAGCGAGCAGAGCGGCCAGTGCGGCGGTCCGCATGCTGTGCCTGAGACCGTGGAGCGAGTCGTGGAGGCGAGGCTCCGCCAGCCACGTTGCTGGAAGAGCGGACCGGCTCAGGAGGTGCTTCGAGGCCGGCCGCAGGGGCGGCGGCCAGGCCGCGCCGAGGCCGGGCCGGTTGGCCTTGATCCACTCAACGGTTGCCGGGTCCATGTACTGGTGGTACGGCAGCTGCCTTCGGGCAGCCAGGTCGACCAGACTCGTGGTCGTCGGGGTCGTGCTCATCTGTGCCCACCCCCTTCTGGTGGTCTACCGCGGTGACGTGCTCCTACCGGATCGGCGCGGCCTGTGCCTCGCGGGCCTTGCGCTCCTGCTCGGCGGCCTCGAAGGCGGCGGCGAAGTCGGCCAGCTCCTGCTCGCTCATCAGCGTCACGCCGAGCTCGGCGGCGACATCGACGATCTGGGCGGACGCCTCGTCGCGGGCGGCGTCCGAGGCACCGTCGTCGAGCAGCACCTCGAACTCGGCGTGGTAGCCCCATGCCTCGCTCCACTTGAGGGCGATCTCCACACCCTGGAAGCGGAAGTTGTGGCGGAAGTTGGACGCCTCGTGCATCGCGGACTCGAAGCCGAGCGCGTTGAACACCTTCACGGCCGCCGGGACGTCCTCGCGTGCGATGGCAAACTCGGTCTCGGGGAAGGCGGCACCCTGTCCGATCTTGCTGCCCTTGAGCGTGATCTTGGCGGTGCCGGCGGCGGTGTTGTCCGTGACCTTGAGTAGCTGCTCGGGCAGCACATAGAAGTAGATGTGCTTGGCGTCGTCGCCCAGGTCCTCGCCGTCGCGCCTCAGACGGTCCATGAGCCGTTCGTGGGTCTCCTTGTCGAAGCGGGCGCGCATCTCGATCTCGACAGCCACGGTCGTGTCTCCTCGTTTCAGGCATGGCGAATCCAGCCGAACCAGGACAGGTGGGCCCCTAGCTGGTCCGGATGGGGTGGTATGGAGTTGGTGGTTGGTGCCGGGTGGTGCGGCCGACCGTTACTTCGTCGGC
>NZ_JBHXTG010000027.1:0-30317 GCF_042677465.1 Kitasatospora sp. NPDC127111 | reverse complement strand
CACCAACAGACCTGTCCGCGGCGGCCCAGTTGGTGTTGGGTTGGGTGTTTTTTGTTGTGGGTGGTGGGGGGGGGGTTGGGGGCCGTAGGTCTCCCCCCCCCCCCCCACCACCCGAGATGGTCAGCCCAGGTCGCCGAAGCGCTCCCGGATCACACCGGCGTGCAGGTAGTTCGGCAGCGGGACGCCGCCGACCGCCACGCGGGTGGTCGCCACCTGGTCCTCGGTCTCGCTCGGGAAGCCCTCCAGCAGTTGGAGGCACTGCTGAACCCACTCGCGGGACTTGGGCCAGTCGCCGGCGTCCCGGAGCCGGACCGCCAGCGCGTAGGCGGTCTCGGTGGCCGCCCAGCGGTCGGTCGCCAGCTCGCGCTGGAAGATCGACTCCAGTTCTTCGGCGGAGGCCAGGCGGGTCTGGTTGGTCATGGTGCCCTCTCAGATCAGACGGTGGTGCCCCGGTGGTGGTCAACGCAGCGGCGCCTCAGTGGTGACGCCGCGATCTGCCGTCAGTTGGTGAAGATCTCGGCCAGCGTGCGGTACTCGTGCAGCTCGTCCTTGTCGAACCACAGCTCGACTTCCTGCGCGGCCTCCTCCTTGTTGCCGGAGGCGTGGACCAGGTTGGCCACCGCCTTGCCGACCGCCACGCTGCCTGCGGAGCTCATGTGCGAGAGGTCGCCGCGGATCGTGCCGGCCGGAGCCTGGTTCGGGTAGGTGCTGCCCACGATCTTCCGGACGGTGGCGATGGCGTCGTAGCCCTCCAGTACCAGGGCGATGACCGGCCCCTGCTGCATGAAGGTGGCCGTGAGGTTGTAGACCTCCGCCCCGAGCCGCTCTTCGAGGTCGAAGTAGTGCTTGCGGGTGAACTCCTCGTCCATCCACTTCATCTTGACGCCGACGATCTTCAGTGCGGCGTCCTCGAAGCGCGAGATGATCCTCCCCGCGAGGCCGCGTACCAGCGCGTCGGGCTTGAGCAGGACGAGCGTGCGCTCGACCGTGTGGACCTGGTCCTCGGCCATTAGTTCCCTTTCAGCTTTCTGGCATTCAGACATGACGAACGATCAGTCCGCCATGGACTGAGGTTACCGGCGCTGGCGAGGCACTTTCGGCGCTCCGGCCTGTCACCCAAACGAGCGAACCCGACGAGGTGCGGTGGGCGCTCGCGCCACCGCCTCCCGGCGCGGCGGCCGGGCGGGTGTAATCACCCAACTCACTGTCCTGCTTCGGGTACTCACCTAGAATCTCCGAGGGGCTCAGCGTGCGTGCTCTGTTGCTCCCGGGACCTTCACCAGGACTCAAGTGGCCTAGGTGGCAGTGGCCTTGGGATACGACTGCAAGTCTTCCGGCATCCACGCCGCGCGGCGATGAAGCGCCAGTGCAGTCGATGTGCATCTTCGACGCATGCCCTATGCATCAGAGCGGCCACGACGGAGAGGGAACGGCGTTGGACGTCATCGAGGTCTGGAGCGGTCGTTACGCCTGCCTGCTCCAGTCCGCCCTTCGCCTCACCAACGAGGCGTTCGCGGGCCAGCTCGGGATCGCAGTGCGTACAGTGGCCACGTGGCACGCTGACCCCTCTGTTATTCCGAGGGAGGAAATGCAGCAACTCCTCGACGCCGCCCATGAGAAGGCTTCTAACGCGGTCCGCCAGCGGTTCGCGCTCCTGGCGGCAAGAGAAGGTGACGGCGGAGCCCCCGAACCCAGCACGCCGGCTGCCCAAGCCCTACGGGTGGCCATCTCGATCGTCGTCCGGCAGAGCGATGTCCTGCTGGTCTGCCGACGCGACGACGACGCATCCGGGATCACCTGGCAGTTCCCGGCCGGGGTGATCAAGCCCGGCACGAAGCCGGAGACCGCGACTGTCCGGGAGACGCTGGACGAAACCGGGGTCCACTGCGCAGTCCGCCAGAGCCTCGGCAGTCGTCTCCACCCGGTGACGGGAGTGCTGTGTGAGTACTTCCTGTGCGAGTACCTGGCCGGCGAGGCGACCAACAGCGACGCTGTCGAGAACGTCGACGTGATGTGGGTCCCTCGAAATTCGCTGACCCGCTTCATCGACGCCGATACGATCTTCCCACCCATCCTGGCCGCCCTGGAGGAGCAGACATGACACAGCAGACTGCCGAGGAACGCCCGGGAATCGCCGCCGCGATCGTGGTCCACGAAGGCCGCGTCCTGATGGTCCGGCGGCGGGTCAGCGAAGGCCAGCTCTCGTGGCAGTTCCCGGCCGGCGAGATCGAGCCAGGAGAGGCACCCGAGGAGGCGGCCGTCCGTGAGACCGCGGAGGAGACTGGGCTCGACGTGACCGCCGTCGAGCTCCTGGGCGAGCGCGTACACCCGAAGACTGGCCGGTTGATGTCGTACACAGCCTGCGAGGTCGTCGGTGGCGCAGCTGAGGTGGTGGACACCGAGGAACTGGACGCGCTGGCCTGGGTGACTCTCGCCGAGATCCCGGAGTATGTGCCCTACGGACTCTTCGAGCCGGTGCAGGAGTTCCTGGACGTCGCGCTTACCGGCTGATCGATCCGAGGTGGAAGGCCCTGTGGGCGGCCGCCGCGCCCTTCCGGTCCCGCCCCGAGGTGAACTCCGGCAGGGCGGCGCCTATACCTCGGTCCTCGATACATGCGGCCAGGGCGGCCCTCGCTCGGTGAGCGAGGCGCCGACGGGAAGTGCTCGAACTCTGGGACTCGGTTTGGGGTTGGGCGGAGTAGGAAGTCGGATCGGCCGACTTCCTACTCCGCCCGCAGGGTGAGGGGACGCCGGGGCAGCACGATCACGTGCCGCCCATCGCGGCAGCCCTTGCGGGGGAGCAAGGGGCTGCCGGAACGATTCGCTGCGGGTTGGTGAAGTGGTCGAGGTGTGGAGGATGGTGTCGCCGTCGTCGGACGCGACAGGGGGCGACCGCCGCGTGAGCGGCGATCGCCCCCCAATGCCTTCCCGGACTACTCCTCGTCGAGCGGGCGCACGTACTCCAGCGTCCACGTCTCCTGGAACTCGGGCTTGGGCTCGGTGAGTTCGATCTGCGCGCCACGGTGTCCGGCGCGCAGGGCGAGACCCTTCTCGGAGATGATCTTGATCCCGCCGATGACCTGCTCGAAGGTGAACTTCGCCAGGTCGGCGCGCGGGACGGCGTTGACCCAGAGCTTGTCCTCGGGCACCACCAGCCCCGCTTCGCGGTGATACGCGAGCTGGATGACGTACGGCGAGCCCGGCTCGGCCTCGACGGGCTCGATGGCCCACTCCTGCTCGATCGGAAGGGGGTTGAGGCGGTCCGTGATGACGGGGGCGCCCTGCTTGAGGGCGTACTCCGTGGCGGTCAGCAGGGAGGTCGGGCCGATGATGTGCGCGTGAAGCTTGTAGATTCCGGGCTTGATCGGGATCGGAGGCATGGCGCTGGGTTCCTCTCTCGCGTTCAGATGTCGATCAGCGCCGCGATGTTATCGACGCGTGACCCAGCATCACCTCAACCTCGATTCCGACGCACCGGTGGTTTTCGCCAGATCGATTTCGGCACGAACTGTTCGATCGGGCAAGCTACTTCGGAATGGTTGTTCGATTGGTGGCCGCCCTCCTGGTGAGGTCGACGGTAGCGCAAGGGGCCTGCCGGAACGATTCGCTACGCGTCGCCGGTGAAGTGGTCGAACTCGCCGGCCTTGATGCCCTGGAGCAGTGCGGCGAAGTTGGCGGGGGTGGTGCGGAGGATGACGTCGCCGTCGTCGGATTCGCGGAGTTCGACCAGGTTGCTGGCGGTGCGCACCTCGACGCATTCGTTGTTCGAGGCGCTGTAACTGGACTTCTGCCACTCTGGGTTAGGCATTCGCGGCCTTCGCTTCCTTCAGGATGGATCGGATGAACTCGCGCGATCCGTCTTCGGAGAGCGCAGTGGAGTCCAGGCGCGAGAAGATGACGCGATGCTTGGCCAGGTCGGCTGGTGAGTCGAAGAAGAGTGCGCCCTGGGACACGTCCATCTGGATGGTGTCCAGCTCGGGGACCGGGCCTTCGGCGAAGGTGAGGTTCTCGCCGGAGCCGGGGAAGGTGTCGAGGGCGAATGGCACAACCCGGACCGAGATGCCGGGATGCTCGGAGTCTTCGAGAAGGGCGGCAAGCTGTTCGGCGAGGACCTTTGGGCCGCCGAACTGCATCCGTAGAGCGGCCTCGTGGATGAAGGCCTTCAGGGGAGTCCTGCCGGAGCGAATGGGTTGCTGCCTCTTGAGTCGAAAGGTCGTCCGCAGCTCGAGATCTTGTGGCGGCAGAGGTGGAACGACCCGAGCGAAGACAGCGGATGCGTAGGCGCCGGTCTGGAGCAGGCCGGGCATGTAGGTGGTGGTGCAGACGTTCAGCCGTGCTGCTCGGCCTTCAAGTTCAGCGACTTCGAGGAAGTCTGTTGTCAGGACCTCGCGATACTCCTCCCACCAGCCCTTCCGCCGATCTGAGGCCATCTCGGCAAGGGCATCGATGAGCGGCCGGTTGGCGCAGTTGCATGCTGCGGCCACCGTGCGGAGGCGCTCGGGGCTGACGCCGATCTTCGCTGTTTCCATCTGAGTCATCTGGCCCGGGCTGATGCCGAGCATCTTGGCCAACTGCGTGCCGCCGAGGCCGGCCTGTTCTCGCATCCTGCGCAGTTCGGCGCCCAGCCGACGTTGATGAAGGGTCGGGTTGGTGCGAACGGCCATGGTGTCCTCTCGGCGAGCGGTGGGGTCAGTCTGCCGCGCTGGCCGAGTGTGGGTCCACCGGAGTGTGAATTTTTCGGCACTCGCCTAAAACTTCAAGTCGCTTGCGCTATGGTCGTCATCACAGTCGATCCGATGGATCGTCAGTAATGCTTGATTTCAAGGCAGTAGGCGCCTGCTGCCCGCGCACCGCAGAGCAGCCACGCGTGTCCTTTCCAGTCCCGCCCTGGCCTGGCTCACGGCGACGATTCCGCCGGTCAACCCCGAATCCACCACACCACACCACACCACCTTCCTTCCGGAGGTTCCCCATGTGTGCCCTCAATCCGCCCGACTGGTCCGGCGCCCGCGAGGAGCTGCGGGCCGTGCTCTCCTCCGCCGGCTGGCCGCCCGACCTCATCAGCGACGCCGAACTCGCCCTGCACGAGCTGTTCGTCAACGCGTGGAAGCACGGCGGAAACCCCGCGCCGACCGTCGTCCTCGTCCTGCTCGCCGACCGCACCGTGCGGGTCTCGGTCGCGGACGACAGCCCGCTGCTCCCCGAGCCCCGCCTGTCCGCCGACCCCTACGAGCTGTCCGGCCGGGGTCTGCACCTGGTCCGCTCGCTCACCCACCGCTTCGGGGCGGCCCCGCGCAAGCGTGGCAAGGGCAAGCTCGTCTGGTTCGAGCTGGACTGCGCCGCGTGAGCGTCCTGGTCGGCGCGGCCCTGCTCACCCTGCTCGCGCTCGCCCTCGCCACCGTCGCACTCGGCGTCGTCACCGCCCTCAAGGTGAACGACGACCTCCCGAAGCCGATCACCCGGCACGGCCGTTGGGAGCTGCGCCGACTCCCCGACGGCACCCACGAGTACGCCTGGATCGCCCGCCAGGCCGGCCGCTTCGGCCCCGAGATCCCCAAGCCGCCCACCGCACCCGGCCGCCATCGCATACCGAGCTGAGCGGCCAACGCGAAGGCCCCCGCCCACCAGGGGCGAGGGCCTCGCGGCAAGCTCAGGCGCGGGCTACTCCCAGCGGAAGAACCGGGCCGCGGCCGCGAGCCCGAGCACCGCCCAACCACCCAGGATGCCGAGATCGGCCCAGGGCACCCCGGCCCCGGTCTGCAGCACCGAGCGCAGGCCGTCGGAGAGGGCCGCGATCGGCAGCAGCTCCAGCACCGACTGGACGGCCGACGGGAACTTGCTCAGCGGGACGATCACCCCGCCCGCCAGCAGCAGCAGGATGAAGACCAGGTTGGCCGCGGCGAGCGTGGCCTCCGCCCGCAGGGTGCCGGCCATCAGCAGGCCGAGGCCGGAGAAGGCCGCCGTGCCGAGGACGAGGAGGGCGAGGACGCTGAACGGGTCACCCTGCGGCGACCAGCCGAGCGCCAGTGCGATCACGCTCAGCAGCGCCACCTGGAGCGCTTCCGTCACCAGCACGCACCCGGTCTTGGCGGTGAGCAGCGCCCACCGCGGCAGCGGGCTGGCGCCGAGCCGCTTGAGCACGCCGTACCGCCGCTCGAACCCGGTGGCGATGGCCTGCCCGGTGAACGCCGTGGACATCACGGCGAGCGCCAGCAGGCCGGGCGCCAGGAAGTCGACCCGCTTGCCGGGGCCGTCCACCGCGACGATGTCCACGGCGGAGAAGAGCACCAGCAGCACCGTCGGGATGATCACGGTCAGCAGCAGCTGCTCGCCGTTGCGCAGCAGCATCTTCGTCTCGAACGCCGTCTGGGCGAGCAGCATCCGGCCGACGGGGGCCGCACCGGGCCGAGGGGAATACGAGGTCACGAGCGCAGGTCCCGTCCGGTCAGGTCGAGGAAGACGTCTTCGAGGCTGCGGCGCTGCACGGCGAGCCGCTCGGGGAGGATGCCGGAGGCCGCGCACCAGCCGGTGACGGTGGCCAGCAGCTGGGGGTCGACCGGTGCCTCGATCCGGTAGCTGCCGGGGGCGGGCTCGGTGGCCGTGGCGCCCTCCGGGAGCTCCTTGAGCAGCGGGGCGAGGTCCAGCCCGGGCGGTCCGTCGAAGCGCAGCGAGGACTCGGCGCCGCCGCGGCAGAGCTCCTCGGTCGTCCCCTCGGCGATCACCCGACCGCGGTCGACGACGGCGACCCGGTCGGCGAGCTGTTCGGCCTCGTCCATGTGGTGGGTGGTGACGACCACGGTGACGCCGTCCCGGCGCAGGTCGCGGACCAGGTCCCAGGTGGCGCGGCGGGCCTGCGGGTCGAGGCCGGCGGTCGGCTCGTCGAGGAAGACCAGCTCGGGGCGGCCGACCACGGCCATCGCCAGGGCGAGCCGCTGCTGCTGGCCGCCGGAGAGCCGGCGGTAGGTGGTGCGGCCGCAGGAGCCGAGGCCGAGCCGCTCGACCAGGGCGTCCACGTCCAGCGGGTGGGCGTGCAGCTTCGCGGTGTGCCGGAGCATCTCGACGGCCCGCGCGCCCGCGTAGACGCCGCCGGACTGCAGCATCACGCCGATCCGGGGGCGCAGCTCGGCGCCCTGGGTGACCGGGTCCAGGCCGAGGACGCGGACGGTGCCGGCGTCGGGGCGGCGGTAGCCCTCGCAGGTCTCGATGGTGGTGGTCTTGCCGGCGCCGTTGGGGCCGAGGACGGCGGTGATCGCGCCGCGTGCGAGGCTGAGGTCGAGACCGTCCACCGCGGTCTTGTCGCCGTAGCGCTTGACCAGCCCGGTGATCTGGACCGCGGGTTCGGAATGCATACCGGCGAGTGTAAGAGGGCCGAACACCGCGGCCCGACGGCGGCCTCGGCGATCGTCCGCGCTGGTCAGGTAAGGCTTGCCTGCGTGACAGAAGACACCGGTGAGGCCTGGATCACGGGTTGTCCCGTCGGAAGCAATTACGCAACACTGGTGTTGTGAAAAACATGCGCGAGCACACCACGCAGCAGGAGGCCGAGTCGGCCCCCGGCTGTGCCGTGCCCGCGACGGCGGCCGAGGTGCTGCTGGAGGGCCACCGCGCCACGCGGGACCGGGTCGCCCGTTCGATCCTGGACCACGGCCCCTCCTCCGCCGCCGACCTGGCGAACCGCCTCGGTCTCACCACCGCGGCCGTCCGCCGTCACCTGGACGGACTGGCCGCCGCCGGCCTGGTCGACGCCCGCGATCAGCGGGTGTACGGCAGCCGCGGCCGGGGCCGTCCGGCCAAGGTCTTCGCCCTCACCGACGCCGGCCGGGACGCCTTCTACCAGGCGTACGACCAGCTCGCGGCCGACGCGCTGCGCTGGATCTCCGACTCGGTGGGCGGCGGCAAGGCGGGCGAGGAGGCGGTCGCCGCCTTCGCCCGGGCCCGGTTCGGCAAGCAGGGCGAGCGCTACCTCGCGACCCTGCGCCAGGCCGAGGCCGGCGAGCGCACCGAAGCGCTCGCCCAGGCGCTGAGCGCGGACGGGTACGCTGCCACGGTGCGGCGTGTTCCGTCGGCCGCGGCGAAAGCCCCGGCGGGCGCCCAGCTCTGCCAGCACCACTGCCCGGTCGCGCACATCGCCGAGCAGTTCCCGCAGCTCTGCGAGGCGGAGACCGAGGTCTTCTCCCAACTGCTGGGCACCCATGTGCAACGGCTGGCCACCATCGCCCACGGCGACGGGGTCTGCACCACCTATGTGCCGGCACCCGGTGCCGCATCGTCGCCCGCCCTGCGTGCCGCAGGCCAGGGTTCCGGTGCAGTGCCGACTGCCGGTACGTCCACCGAAGACTCAGCGTCCGCGCGTTAGGAAGCTCGCATGACTGACACCGTTTCGCACCCGGAGCTCGAAGGCCTGGGCACCTATGAGTACGGCTGGGCGGACCCGGACGCCGCCGGCGCCGCCGCCAAGCGCGGGCTCAGCGAGGAGGTCGTCCGCGACATCTCCGCGAAGAAGAACGAGTCCGAGTGGATGCTGAACCTGCGCCTCAAGGGCCTGAAGCTCTTCGGCAAGAAGCCCATGCCGACCTGGGGCTCCGACCTCTCCGGCATCGACTTCGACAACATCAAGTACTTCGTCCGCTCGACCGAGAAGCAGGCCGAGTCCTGGGAGGACCTGCCCGCGGACATCAAGGCGACGTACGACAAGCTGGGCATCCCGGAGGCGGAGAAGCAGCGCCTGGTCGCCGGTGTCGCCGCGCAGTACGAGTCCGAGGTCGTCTACCACCAGATCCGCGAGGACCTGGAGGAGCAGGGCGTCATCTTCCTGGACACCGACACCGCGCTGCGCGAGCACCCGGAGATCTTCAAGGAGTACTTCGGCACCGTCATCCCGGCCGGTGACAACAAGTTCGCCGCGCTGAACACGGCGGTCTGGTCCGGCGGGTCCTTCATCTACGTGCCGAAGGGTGTCCACGTCGACATCCCGCTCCAGGCCTACTTCCGGATCAACACCGAGAACATGGGCCAGTTCGAGCGGACGCTGATCATCGTCGACGAGGACGCCTACGTCCACTACGTCGAGGGCTGCACCGCGCCGATCTACTCCTCGGACTCGCTGCACTCCGCGGTCGTGGAGATCATCGTCAAGAAGGGTGGTCGCTGCCGCTACACGACCATCCAGAACTGGTCGAACAACGTCTACAACCTGGTCACCAAGCGCGCCGTGGCGTACGAGGGCGCGACCATGGAGTGGATCGACGGCAACATCGGTTCCAAGGTCACCATGAAGTACCCGGCCGTCTACCTGATGGGCGAGCACGCCAAGGGCGAGACCCTGTCGATCGCCTTCGCCGGTGAGGGCCAGCACCAGGACGCCGGCGCCAAGATGGTCCACATGGCGCCGAACACCTCCTCCAACATCGTCTCCAAGTCGGTGGCGCGAGGCGGCGGCCGCACCTCCTACCGCGGTCTGATCGAGATCGGCGAGGGCTCCAAGGGCGCCAAGTCCAACGTGCTCTGCGACGCGCTGCTGGTCGACACCATCTCCCGTTCGGACACCTACCCGTACGTGGACGTCCGCGAGGACGACGTGTCCATGGGCCACGAGGCGACCGTCTCCAAGGTCAGCGAGGACCAGCTCTTCTACCTGATGAGCCGGGGCATGACCGAGTTCGAGGCGATGGCGATGATCGTCCGCGGCTTCGTCGAGCCGATCGCGCGCGAGCTGCCGATGGAGTACGCGCTGGAGCTGAACCGGCTGATCGAGCTGCAGATGGAGGGCTCCGTCGGCTGACGCACGGCCGTAGGAAGTCCAGTCCGCATCCTTAGGAAGAGAGCACTACGACAGCCATGGCTGACGTTCAGAACACCACCGGCTCCACCACCGCCGGTTCGATCGAGGTCGGCACCGCCGGGGCGGGCGCGCAGCTCGCCGGCCCCGGCACCGGCCGCGCCACCGTCCAGCAGCCGATCGACGCCCGCGTCGCGGTCAAGCCCTCCTACGACGTCGCGGACTTCCCGGTGCCCACCGGCCGCGAGGAGGACTGGCGCTTCACCCCGCTGCACCGCCTCGGCGGCCTGCACGACGGCAGCGCCACCTCGGCCGAGAAGGGCGAGGACAAGGTCGAGCTGAGCCTGCCGGACGGCGTCACCGCCGAGACCGTCGGCCGGGACGACGCCCGCCTGGGCAAGGCCGGCCGGCCGGTCGACCGGGTCGCCGCGCAGGCGTTCAGCGCCTTCGAGCAGGCGCTCGTGGTCACCGTCCCCAAGGAGACGGTGCTCACCGAGCCGGTCAAGATCGACGTGCACGGCGAGGGCGGCACCCGCTTCGCCCACGTGGTGATCGACGTCAAGCCGTTCGCGGAGGCCGTCGTGGTGCTCGGCCACACCGGCACCGGCACCCGCGCCGCCAACGTCGAGCTGCTGGTCGGCGACGGCGCCAAGCTCACCTTCGTCTCGGTCCAGGACTGGGAGCGCGACGCGGTGCACGCCGCCCAGCAGACCGCCCTGGTCGGCCGGGACGCCTCGCTCAAGTCCGTGGTCGTCACCTTCGGCGGCGACCTGGTCCGCATCCACCCGCGGGTCTCCTACGCCGCCCCCGGCGGCGAGGCCGAGCTGTTCGGGCTCTACTTCGCCGACGCCGGCCAGCACCTGGAGCACCGTCTGGTCATCGACCACGACACCCCGCACTGCCGCTCCAACGTCGTGTACAAGGGCGCGCTGCAGGGCCAGGACGCCCACGCCGTCTGGGTCGGCGACGTGCTGATCCGCGCCGCCGCCGAGGGCACCGACACGTACGAGCACAACCGCAACCTGGTGCTCACCGACGGCGCCCGGGTCGACTCGATCCCCAACCTGGAGATCGAGACCGGCGAGATCGTCGGCGCCGGCCACGCCTCCGCGACCGGCCGCTTCGACGACGAGCAGCTCTTCTACCTGCAGGCCCGCGGCATCCCGGCCGACGAGGCCCGCCGCCTGGTGGTGCGCGGCTTCTTCGCCGAGCTGGTCCAGCAGATCGGCGTCGCCGAGATCCAGGACCAGCTGATGGAGAAGATCGAGGCCGAGCTGGAAGCGGCGGTCTGAGTCCGATGAGCTTTCTCCGCGCCTGCGCGCTCAGCGAGCTGGCCGAGGACGTGCCCAAGCGCGTCGACCTGAACGGCGTGCCGGTCTCCATCGTCCGCACCGACGAGGGGGTGTTCGCGATCAACGACACCTGCTCGCACGCGAACGTCTCGCTCTCCGAGGGTGAGGTCGAGGACTGCATGATCGAGTGCTGGCTGCACGGCTCCAGCTTCGACCTGCGCACCGGCAAGCCCTCCGGCCTGCCCGCCACCAAGCCGGTCGCTGTCTACCCCGTAAAGATCGAAGGGGACGATGTGCTCGTCTCCGTCAACCAGGAGTCCTGAGTACACATGGCAACCCTTGAAATCCGCGACCTGCACGTCTCCGTCGAGGCCGAGAACGGCCCGCGCGAGATCCTGAAGGGCGTCGACCTGACCGTGAAGCAGGGCGAGACCCACGCCATCATGGGTCCGAACGGCTCCGGCAAGTCCACCCTGGCCTACTCGCTGGCCGGCCACCCCAAGTACACCGTCACCGGCGGCTCGGTGCTGCTGGACGGCGAGGACGTGCTGGAGATGTCGGTCGACGAGCGCGCCCGGGCCGGCGTCTTCCTCGCGATGCAGTACCCGGTCGAGGTCCCCGGCGTCTCGGTCTCCAACTTCCTGCGCACCGCCGCCACCGCGGTCCGCGGCGAGGCCCCCAAGCTGCGCACCTGGGTGAAGGAGGTCAAGGAGGCGATGGCCGCCCTCCAGATGGACCCGGCCTTCGCCGAGCGCAACGTCAACGAGGGCTTCTCCGGCGGTGAGAAGAAGCGCCACGAGATCCTCCAGCTCGAACTGCTCAAGCCGAAGATCGCGATCCTGGACGAGACCGACTCCGGCCTGGACGTCGACGCGCTGCGCATCGTCTCCGAGGGCATCAACCGGGTCCGCGCGACCGGCGAGGTCGGCACGCTGCTGGTCACCCACTACACCCGCATCCTGCGGTACATCAAGCCCGACCACGTCCACGTCTTCGCGGGCGGCCGCATCGTCGAGTCCGGCGGTGCCGAGCTGGCCGACAAGCTGGAGGAAGAGGGCTACGAGTCCTACGTGAAGGGCGGCGCTTCCGAGTGACCCATACTCACGAGTCGGCGGTCCTGTCGGGCCTGCTCGACACCGACGCGATCCGCAAGGACTTCCCGGTCCTGCAGCGGCTGCTGCACGACGAGAAGCCGCTGGTCTACCTGGACAACGCGGCCACGTCGCAGAAGCCGCGCCAGGTGCTGGAGGCGCTGAACGCGTACTACGAGCGGCACAACGCCAACGTCCACCGCGGCGTGCACGTGCTGGCCGAGGAGGCCACCGCGCTGTACGAGGGCGCCCGGGACAAGGTCGCCGCGTTCGTCAACGCGCCGAGCCGCAACGAGGTGATCTTCACCAAGAACGCCTCGGAGTCGCTCAACCTCGTCGCCAACATGCTCGGCTGGGCCGACGAGCCCTACCGGGTGGACGCCGACTCCGAGATCGTCATCACGGAGATGGAGCACCACTCCAACATCGTCCCGTGGCAGCTGCTCTCGCAGCGCACCGGCGCGAAGCTGAAGTGGTTCGGGCTCACCGACGAGGGACGGCTCGACCTGTCCGACATCGACGAGCTGATCACCGAGAAGACCAAGGTGGTCTCCTTCACCCTGGTCTCCAACCTGCTCGGCACGGTCAACCCGGTCGAGACCATCGTCCGCAAGGCCCAGTCGGTCGGCGCGCTGGTCGTCATCGACGCCTCGCAGGCCGCGCCGCACATGGTGCTGGACGTGCAGGCGCTGGAGGCCGACTTCGTCGCCTTCACCGGCCACAAGATGCTGGCTCCGACCGGCATCGGCGTGCTCTGGGGCCGCCAGGAGCTGCTGGAGGACCTCCCGCCGTTCCTCGGCGGCGGCGAGATGATCGAGACCGTCACCATGGGCTCGTCCACCTACGCCCCGGCGCCGCACAAGTTCGAGGCCGGCACCCCGCCGATCGCCCAGGCGGTCGGGCTGGGCGCGGCCATCGACTACCTGTCGGGCATCGGCATGGAGAAGGTCGCCGCGCACGAGCACGCCATCACCGCGTACGCGGTGGAGCGGCTGCTGGAGGTCCCGGACCTGCGGATCATCGGCCCGCGCACGGCCGTGGACCGCGGCGCCGCGATCTCGTTCACGCTGGGCGACATCCACCCGCACGACGTGGGCCAGGTCCTGGACGAGCAGGGCATCGCCGTGCGCGTCGGCCACCACTGCGCGCGGCCCGTCTGCCTGCGGTACGGAATTCCGGCGACCACGCGGGCGTCGTTCTACCTGTACTCGACGCCGGGCGAGGTCGACGCCCTGATCGACGGCCTGCACCACGTCCGGAACTTCTTCGGCTGACGGGACGGGGCGCGACGATCATGAAGCTCGACTCGATGTACCAGGACATCATCCTGGACCACTACCGCAACCCGCACGGCAAGGGGCTGCGGGACGGTGACGCAGAGGTGCACCACGTCAACCCGACCTGCGGGGACGAGATCACCCTGCGGGTGAAGCTCGACGGTGCCACGGTCGCCGACGTCTCGTACGAGTCGCAGGGCTGTTCCATCAGCCAGGCCAGCGCCTCGGTGCTGAACGACCTGGTGGTCGGCAAGACCGTCGGCGAGGCGCAGGCCGTCCAGGAGGCCTTCCTGGAGCTCATGCAGAGCAAGGGCCAGGGCGAGGGCGACGAGGAGGTGCTGGAGGACGCGGTCGCGTTCGCCGGCGTCTCCAAGTACCCGGCCCGGGTCAAGTGCGCGCTGCTGAGCTGGATGGCCTGGAAGGACGCCACCGCCAAGGCGCTCGCCGAGCACCCCGCCGTCGACGACCTGAACAACTGACGCAGAGGAGGACAGAACCATGAGTGACACCGACGCCACCGCGTCCTCCGCTGCGGAGGAGGCCCCCCAGGGCATCGTCGGCACCACCGCCGGCACCGTCTCCGTCGAGGACCTCACCGAGGCCCTGATGGACGTGGTCGACCCCGAGCTGGGCATCGACGTCGTCAACCTGGGCCTGATCTACGGGATCCACATCGACGAGTCGGACGTGGCCACCATCGACATGACGCTCACCTCGGCGGCCTGCCCGCTGACCGACGTCATCGAGGACCAGGCCAAGACCGCGACCGACGGCCTGGTGCAGGACCTGCGCATCAACTGGGTCTGGATGCCGCCGTGGGGCCCGGACAAGATCACCGACGACGGCCGCGAGCAGCTCCGCGCACTCGGCTTCAACGTCTGACGGACGTCGATCGTCAACCTGCTGCCGCGCAAACCTCTCCTTCGGGGGAAAGGTTTGCGCGGCAGTGGCGTAGCGCCCCGTCGACGAACGCCGCCGCCCGGGACGGATCTCCGTCCCGGGCGGCGGCGTTCGGTGTTCGAGGGGGTCAGGCGCGCCGGGGCCTGCGGGCCACGGCGGCCGCGAGGGCCGCGCAGAGCAGGGCGGCGACGGTGGCGAAGCCGCTGACGGCCGGGAGGAGGCCGTAGTGCTGGACGAGGGCGCCGACGCCGACGATGGGGAGGGAGCTGCCGAGGTAGACGATGATCCACAGGGAGCTGAGCTCGGAGCCCCGGCGTTCGGGGTTCATCGCGGCGACGGCGGCGGTGAAGAGGGAGCGGAAGGCCACGCCCTGGCAGGCGCCGCCGAGGACGCTGCCGATGAAGAGCAGCGCGGGGGTGCCGGTGTACTGGGCGGCGACCACCAGGCCCAGCCCCGAGGCGAGGCCGGTCATGCCGAGGGCGATGACCAGGCGGTCCGAGGTGGGCGGGACGAGCAGCTGGGCGACGGCGGAGGACCCGAGCAGCAGGGCCGCCACCACGGCGCCGATCAGGTGCGAGTCGGTGTGCAGCAGCTTGGCGCTGAAGGCCGGGGCCAGGCTCAGGTAGACGCCGAACACCGCGTACGAGACGAAGCCGGCGGCCGAGGCGAGCAGGAACTCGCGGCGGCCGGTCACCGGCAGGGCCAGGCGCTGCGGGCGCAGGTGGGCCGGGGTGGTGATCCGCGGCGGCGAGGCCGGCGGACGGTTGCGGCCGGGCATCCGGGGGTGGACCACCGCGAGCGGCACGCAGAGCGCCAGCAGCGCGATGGCGTGCAGCAGGAACGGCGTCAGCAGCGGGTCGGAGCCGCCGGACAGCAGGGCGCCGACCACCGGGCCGAGCGCGACACCGCCCGCGGAGCAGGCGAGCGTGAGCTTCGCGGCCAGCGTCGGGCGGTCCGGCAGCAGATCGCCGAGGGCGGCCCCGGCGGCGCCGGTGGAGAAGCCGACCGCGATGCCCTGGACGGCCCGGCCGGCGGCGAGCTGCCCGAAGCTGCCGGCGGTGGCGAACACGACGTCACCGGCGGCCGCCAGCGCCACGGCGGGCAGGATCATGGCGCGCCGGCCGAGGTGGTCCGACCAGTGACCGACCACGGCCAGCACCGGGACCAGCGCGAAGATGTAGATCGTGAAGAGGATCGAGGTGTCGATCGCGGTCAGCGCCAGGCGCTGCTGGATCAGGGGGTAGATCGGCGTCGCCAGATTGGCACCGATCAGCATCAGCAGCAGGGCGGCCGAGACCAGGCCGACGCGCACGCCGCGGATCGCGTTCCAGCGGCTGATCGCGGCGAGCTGGAGCTGGGCGCGCGGCGCGAGCTCCAGGGGAAGCAGGGCCTCCGACAGTCGGCGTCCGTCGAGCTGCGCGGTGCGCAGGCCGGCGCCGGCGGGGGAGAGGTCCGCCATGTAAGGGATCTCCTGTGGCAGGGCACCACCGGGTCGGCGGGGTGTGCCGGCGCGCCCGTCCGGAGGCGCTGTGGTGGTGGCCGCGGTGCGGGCTCCCTGGTGGAGCGGATGAGCTGAGGTTCGGGCTTCGTTGCCCGGTGGCCCGCACGGGGTGTGCACGGTGCCAGTTCGAAGGATAAGGGGTGGGCGCACGGTCGCGGCGCGCGCCCCTGGAGGCCGGGCATCGGGCGTGCGCGCCCTATACGCTGAGGTAGGAGACCGGTACGCGGAGCTGATCGGCTGATGTCGGAGCCGATCGGTCGACCGCTGGCTGTAGGGAGAACGCGCAACGATGGCCGGACGACGTCGGAAGAACGCTGGGGCCGCGGCGACGGGCACCCCGGGTGAGGGCGCGGTGCTCCCCGCCGACCTGGAGCTGCAGGACCTCTACGGGGCGTTCGCCGCGCACGGGCTGGACGACGAGGACCTGGACGACGCCGCCGTGCTGGTGCCGCCGGTGAAGCTGCCGCCCGAGGCCGAGCTGGCCGCGCAGGCGAAGGCCGTGCCGATGTTCCGGTATGCGCTGGAGCTGGCCCGCTGGACGGCCCCGCACCGGGCGGTGGACGAGTTCGGGGACCTCACCGGCCCGGACCGGGCGCCCGCCGCCCGGCTGCTCGGCCTCGCCCCCGAGCAGGGTGACGCGCCCGAGGCGGCCGTGGTCGAGGCGATGCGGGCCTGGTCGCTGGCCTGCGACCTGGACCTGATCGAGATCGGCACCACCGCCGCCGGTGAGCACGTGGCCGTCCCCGGCCCGGACCTGGAGCCGGCCGAGCAGGGGGACCCGGAGACCGTGCTGGAGCTCTGGCTGACCGCCGCCGGGATCGTCCGGGAGCTGGCGGTGGAGGCGGACTCGCTGCCGGAGGAGGGGGAAGAGGAGGAGGGGGAGCCGGCGGGCGGGGCCGGCGAGGAGGACGAGGAGCGGCTCGCGCAGGTCGAGGACGCCCGCGACGAGGCCGCCGAGCTGCTCGACGAGGCGCTCCAGGTGCTGTACGAGACCACCGCCTTCGCCGAGCCCGGCACCGAGACCGTTCCGCTCGGCGTGCTGGCCGCCCTGCTGGTCGTCCCCGAGGGCGAGGAGCCGAGCGAGGAGCTGCTCGGTGACATCACCGACGTGATGGTCGCCCTGGACCCGATGCTGGGTGACCTCGCCGAGCTGGGCCTGCTGGACTACCGTCCGATCGACCCGGAGCTGTTCGACGAGGAGGAGGGCGAGGAGGGCGCCGAGCCCGCCGCGCCGCCCGTCGGCGAGGAGCCGCTGGACGAGGAGGAGTCGGCCCGCTTCGGTCTCGTCCGGCTGACCCCGCTCGGCCAGTACGGCATCCGGCAGTGGCTGCTGGAGGACGGCTACGACGCGCCGCTGGTCGGCGAGCTGGCCCAGGGCGACGCCGCCGAGCTGCTGCGCGGGGTGTGCGAGTCGGCCAACGTGCTGCCCGACGAGGAGCTGCGGGTCTGGATCGCCGACCGGGAGCCGGTGGCGGCGGCGCGCGAGCTGCTCGCCGCGGCGCGCGGCAGCGACGCGTACGCGCCGATGCGCCGGATGCTCTGCCAGCTGGCGCTGACCATGCTGGGGGCGCCGGCCGAGCCCGCCGTCCGGGAGGTGCTGGACGACCCGGAGCTGGGCGGGGGCGCGCGGGCCTGGCTGGCCGGGCAGGGCGCCACCGACGTGCCCGCGCCGGAGCGGGCGATGGCGCTCTGGACGGTGGTCGACACCTTCGCCGCCCAGCTGCTCGACACCGGCGGCGACGCCGAGCTGCTGCGCGAACTGATCGCCGACCTGCCGGTGACCGACAACCCGGCGAGCTACTTCGGCGAGCTCTGGCGGGTCGACCACCCCTACACGGCGGACGTGCTGGAGGCGGTCGGCGAGCTGCACCTGGATCGGGCGGTGGCCAAGGAGGCGCGCAAGGCGGCCTTCAAGGCCCGGTCGAAGGGGTAGCGGGGCCGGCCGGGAGGCTCACGGCAGGTCCAGCGAGCCGTCCTCGGTGAAGGGGAAGAACGGGTTGTGGGCCAGCTCCCAGAGGTGGCCGTCGAGGTCCTCGAAGTAGCCGGAGTAGCCGCCCCAGCTGGTCGCGGCCGGGGGCTTGACCACCGTGGCGCCCGCCGCGACGGCCGTCTTCAGGGCGGCGTCCACCAGCTCGGGCGATTCGAGGTTCACCGCGAGGGTGACGCCCCGGAACGAGGGCTCGCCGGTGGCGGGCACGCCCGCGTCGGCGGCCAGCTCGTCGTACGGGAAGAGGCCGAGCACCGAGTCGGCCGTGCGGAACCAGACGATCTCCGGGCTGGAGGCCGACGAGCGGCGCCACCCCAACGCCTCGTAGAAGCGGGCGCTGGCGTCGAGGTCGGCCACCCCGAGGGTGACGATGCTGATCCGGGCGGGGAAGTCCTTGGCTGCTGTCATGCCCGACAGCGTAGGAAGCCGGACTGACAAACCCCGGACCTGACACGGCGTGGTGCGGGCCGATCCGTCCGGGCTGAGCTGATGACCCGGCAGGTCGGGCCACGTATCGTGTCCCGCAGGCGGGCGGAAGCGGCGAGGAAGCGGGGGTGCGGCGCGGGATGGCGTGGGAGAACGGTGGCATGCAGGACGGTCTCCGCGGGGACGGGCCGAGGCGGGTGGACCCGCGCGGGCGGGAGGACCGCTTCGCCGACCAGGAGGAGTTCGCCCGCCGCACCCTCGCCGACGCGGACTTCCCGGTGTACGGCGTCGCGGCCGGGGTGGACCCGCAGGACGACGCGCTGGCCGCCTTCGAGACCTCGGACGGCCTGCTCTCCTGGGTCGAGGTCCGCTCCGGCGACCGGACCGCCGCCGACGGCCCGTACGTCACCGTCCGCACCTACCGGCCCGGCGCCGAACTATACGGCGCCCTGCCCGAGTTGGAGGACCTGGTCGAGGACGAGCGGGACCGGGTGTACGAGCAGCTCGGCGTGGACGAGGGCGACGACTGCCCCGGACGGATCCGGGCGCTGCGCGAGTGGATCACCGTGGACGGCGAGCCGCGGGCGATCGAGGTGCACGAGGACCGGCGCGAGCTCTGGGCCTGCCCGGACGCCCCCGTCCCCGGCGACTGTCCCCGGCCCGGGGCCGGACCGGTCTGGGCCGGCCGGTTCCGGGTGGGCGGGCTGACCGTCACCGTCTGCGGGCGCGGCGTGCCGCCGGGCGGCCTCGAACTGGCCCCGGTCGACGACGTCGAGCGGTACCTGCGCGGCCGGACCGCGCTGCTGCGCGCGCTCGCCTCCCGGCGCGGCCGGTACGTGCCGGTGGAGGAGCGCGAACTCCCCCCGGTCACCGGGCTGGAGGCGCACCGGGCGGTGATCGAGCACAGCATCGCCGAGTCCGCCGCGATCGAGGCGCAGGTGCGGGCGGGGCGGACGCCCCGGCTGCCGCGCGGGCTGCGCGGCGAGACCGGCGCGCTGCGCTGGGAGGCCGCGGTGCGCCAGCAGATGCGGCTCGCCTCGGAGAGCCGGGAGGAGGCGGCCGCGGCGGTGACGGCGATGGTCAACCACCTCAACCGGCTCTCCCGGCGGACCCAGTGGGTGGTCGGCACGCCGGAGGGGGAGGCCGCGGTCGAGGAGGTGATCCGCTACACGGTGTTCGCCAGCGAGGTGGCGAGCCTGCCGGCGCAGCGCGCCTGGGCGCAGCTGTGGCGGGACCGGCCGTGCGCCGAGGGCGGGGGCTGGGACGGGCAGCGGCTGGGGGAGCAGCTCTGGCTCGCGGCCTGGGAGCAGTGGCGGACGGCCCGCACGGGGCGGTGACGGGTGGGCCCCCGGCGGCGGCCGGCGGGCTGTGACCTGTGGTGCTCACGGCAAAGAACGAGTCATGGGTTCGAATACGGTCGGCAAATGACCACCCTGACGAGGCGTCCGATTCACCGTGCGTTCACCGCACCGGCGGAGTCTGCTGGGCGTCGACGACCTGCCTCGACACCTCGCACGCCACGCACCGGGCCCGCCCCGGTCGGCGCCCCACCTCTCAGGAGTGACTGACATGTCGCTGTCCCGCCGGGACTTCGTCAACCGTTCCACCCTCGTCGGGGCCGGCGTGCTGATCGCCGGCAGCGCCGAGGCCCTGGCCAGCGCCCCGGGGGCGATCGCGGCCCCGGTCGGCGGCGAGGTGCCGGCCGCCGCCACCGCCGACGCCGAGCGTGCCGCCGTCGGCTACGGCCCGCTGGTCAAGGACCCGGAGAACCTGCTCTCGCTGCCCAAGGGCTTCAGCTACACCGTGCTCAACCGGGCCGGCCGGACGAAGCTGCGCACCGGCGAGTTCACCCCGAGCAACCACGACGGCACCTCCGCCTTCGAGGACGAGCACGGCGGCAACCTGCTGGTCACCAACCACGAGCTGCGCGGTCCGCGCGCCAACTGGCCCAACCCGGTGCCGCTGACCGAGGGTCACGTCTACGACCCGGGCGCGGCCGGCGGCTGCACCGTCGTGCACGTCAAGCGGGACGGCAAGGTCGAGCAGTGGGTCGGCATCGCCGGCACCTCCACCAACTGCGCCGGTGGCGTGACCCCGTGGGGCACCTGGCTGTCCGGCGAGGAGACCGAGGACAAGGCCGGCCAGAACGGCATGACCAAGGACCACGGCTACATCTTCGAGGTCGACCCGTTCGACGACGAGTACAACCAGGACCCGCAGCCGGTGAAGGCCTTCGGCCGCTACGCGCACGAGGCCGTCGTGGTCGACAAGAAGCGCGGCCACGTCTACCTGACCGAGGACGCGGGCAACCCCAACGGCCTGCTGTACCGCTGGACCCCGCCGGCCGGCTTCAAGCACGGCCGCTACCAGCTGCGGCGGCTGGCCGCCGACGCCGGCGTGCTGGAGGCCTTCAAGGTCTTCGACGCCCAGGGCAAGTTCGTCGACGACCTCTCCCGCGCCACCAAGGTCGGCACCGTCTACGGCGTGGACTGGGTCAAGGTCCAGGACCGCGACGCCCGGACCGTCTCCGTCCGCAAGCAGTTCAAGGACGGCGAGGTCACCCGCGCCCGCAAGCTGGAGGGCATGTGGTGGGGTGACGGCGGCTTCTACTTCGTCTCCAGCTTCGCCCGCTCGGAGAGCCCGGTCCAGCACGACGGCCAGGTCTGGTTCTACAACCCGGTCCGCCGCACCATCACCCTGAAGGTGCTGCTCGGCGTCAACACCGACGTGCTGGGCGACCACGACAACTACGACGGCCCGGACAACATCACCGTCTCGCCGTACGGCGGCGTGGTGATCGCCGAGGACGGCGAGGGCGTGCAGCACCTGTTCGGCGCCACCGAGGACGGGCTGACCTACCCGATCGCCCGCAACGAGCTGAACATCGGCACCGCCGAGAAGCCGGAGTTCAGCGAGTTCACCGGCGTCACCTTCTCCGACGACGGCAAGACGCTGTTCGCCAACATCCAGGAGCCGGGCATCCAGCTGGCGATCACCGGCCCGTGGCACCGGCTGAACGAGCACAAGCGCGGGCAGGGCTACGGCGAGTGAGCCGGACGCGCTGACGGAACACGGAAGGGGCCCGCGCCACGGAGCGGGCCCCTTTCCGGCGTCCGGGGGAGCCGCCCGGCTTCAGGGGGGCCGGGTGCTTCAGGCGTTTCAGGCGCCCGGGCCCTTCAGGCGTCCGGGTTCCGGTGTCCGGGCTCAGGCGTCCGGGTTCAGGCGTCCGGGGGCAGCCGCAGCTGGAGCATCGCCAGCAGCCGCTGCTGCGGCTGGGTCAGGTCGATGCCGGTCAACTGCTCGGCCCGGCGCACCCGGTAGCGCAGGGTGTTGGGGTGGATGTGCAGGGCGTCGGCGGCGACCCGGACCTCGCCCAGCGCGTCCAGCCAGGCCAGCACCGATTCGGCGAGCCGGGTGCCGTGCCTGCGGTCGTACGCGGTGAGCGCGGTCAGCCGCGGGTCGCGCAGGCCGCCGCGCTCCTGCAACAGCGCCACCATCTCGCTGACCAGCACCTCCGCCTGGACGTCGATCAGCGCGGCGACCTCGAGGTCCACCCCGCCGCGGCCCATCGCGTCGAGGATCCGGTCCGCCTGCGCCCGGGAGTCGGGCACCCGGGCCAGGCCGTCCACCGTCGAGCCGATCGCCGCGCGCAGCGGGACGCCCAGGTGGTCCCGGGCCGCCACGACGACCTCCTGGGCCCAGTCGCGGACCGTCGTCATCGGCAGTCCGGCGGGCAGTTCGGGCAGCAGCACGTACACCCGGGACTCGATCGGGGCGAGCAGTGCGGCGCGGTGCCGGGCCGCGGTGTGCACCGAGATCAGGCCGGTCACCTCGGCGCGGGTGAGCGCCTCGGTGGTCCGCGCGCTGTACGCCAGGACGGTGGCCGGGCGGCGCAGGTCCAGGCCGAGGTGGGTGGCGAGGGACTGCGGGCCGGTCGAGCCCTCCAACAGGCCGGTGAGCAGGGTCTGGGTCAGCCGGACGTCCGCGGACAGCTCCCGGCGCCTGCGCACCAGTTGGGCCGCCGCCACCCGGGCCGCGCCGACCAGGGCCTGTTCGGCGAGCGGGGCCAGCGGCTGGGCGCCCTCCTGGACCCAGATGGTGCCGAGCGGCTGCGCGCCGGCCCGGATGCCGACCGCCAGGCGGCGGCGCAGGCCGAGTTCGGGGTGCGGCTCGACCGCGATCGGGGTGTCCGAGGTGCGCAGGTGCTGGAAGATGCCCCACTCGCGGAGCTTGGAGAGGTACGGCTCGGGGCCCTGCCAGCCGAGGATGGAGAGCCGCCGGAGGTCGTCCACCTCGTCGGAGTCGGAGGAGCGGGAGTAGGCCAGCACCCGGCTGGAGGTGTCCTCGATCGAGACGATGCCGTTGGTGAGCACGGCGACGGTCTGGGCGAGGGAGAAGAGGTCGCCCGCGTTGTGCTCGGGGGCGCCGGCCGCGTCCGGGGCGTCCGGTCCGGCGATGATCGCGCGGGCCAGTGAGTCCAGGTGCTCCCAGCGGGTCTCCCGGCGGACCGAGAGCAGCGCGACGCCGGCCTCGGTGGCGGCCTCGCGCAGGGCGTCGGCCTGGCCGGGGGCGTCCAGCTTGACGGCGACCGCGGCGGCGCCGGCCCGGCCGGCCGCGCGCAGGGCGGGGAGGGCGGCCCGGCCGCGGGCGCCGATGGCGAGGACGAGCTCGCCTGGGGCGGCGGCGGGCGGGTCCTCGGGGTCGAGGATGGCGACGTCGCGCACCGGGACGTCCAACCCCTGCGGGGCGGCCTGGAGTTCGACCAGCGGTTCGCCGAGGGACATCAGCAGTCGGCGGAGCGGGAGACCGGGGGCGGGTGACAGGCCCGGGGTGGTCGGAAGTCCGGGGGTGGGCGGGAGGCCGGGGGTGGTCATCCGGGTCTCCTTCATCCGCTCGGACAACGCCGTGTGGTTGATTTTAGCCGGGAGGACAGAGTCGGACTCGGTTTTCCCGAATAGTTGACTCTGACTATTCAGGCCTGGATAGTCGATACTGACCAAGAGATGAGGAACTCTCGTGGCGAAGCGGCGCAAGGTGTCGAACCCGCTGGCCCTCGCGGTCCTGGCCGAGCTCACGCCCGAACCGATGCACCCGTACGAAATGGGGCGCCGGCTCAAGGAGCACGGCAAGGACCGCAACATCAAGTACAACCGCGGCTCGCTGTACATGGTGGTGGAGCAGCTGCGGAAGGCCGGGTTCGTCGCCGAGCAGGAGACCGTCCGCGACACCCAGCGCCCGGAGCGCACCGTCTACGCCATCACGGCCGAAGGCAGGGCGGAGCTCCAGGACTGGATGCGCGAACTGCTCGCCGAGCCGCAGCACGAGTACCCCGCGTTCGGGGTCGCCCTGTGCCTGCTGGTGGCGCTGCCGCCGGCCGAGTCGGCCGAACTGCTCGGGCGGCGGCTGGCGGCACTGACCGCGAAGAACGAGAGCACGCGCGCCGCCCTGGCGAAGGCCGCCGAGGACGGCGTCCCGCGGGTCTTCCTGATCGAGGAGGAGTACGGCCTCGCACTGCTGGAGGCCGAGCAGCGTTTCGTCACCGACCTCATCGAGTCGCTCGGCGAGCCGGAGTTCGTCCGGCCCTGGCACGACATCTTCGGGAGTCTGGAATGAGTGGAACGAGGAAGGCACTGGTCGTCGGCGGCGGGATCGCCGGGCCGGTGACGGCCCTGGCGCTGCGCCGGGCCGGCATCGCGGCGGAGGTCTTCGAGGCCTACGAGAGCCCGGCCGACGGCATCGGCGGCACCTTCATGATCGCGCCCAACGGGTTGGCCGCGCTGGCCGCGGTCGGCCTGGAGGAGCAGGTCGGCGAGGTCGGCCAGCTGATCCGGCGGATGGTCATGGAGGACGGGAAGGGCGGCGTCCTCGGCGAGCTCCCCGTCGGCGGCCGGGTGATGCGGCGCGCCGAGCTGTACGCGGTGCTCCAGCGCCGGCTGGGCGAGGAGGACATCGCCGTCCGGTACGGCAGGCGGCTGGTCGGCGTCGACGAGGGCCCGGGCGGCGTCACCGCCCGCTTCGCCGACGGCAGCGCCGCCGAGGGTGACCTGCTGATCGGCGCCGACGGCACCCGCTCCGTCGTCCGCGGGCTGATCGACCCGGCCGCGCCGGGCCCGCGGTACACCGGTCTGATCGGCGTCGGCGGCTACAGCGCGCACCGGCTGGAGGGCCCGGGCAGGGGCGGCGAGTCCGTGCACTTCGCGCACGGCACCCGGGCGTTCTTCGGCTACTGGGGACTGCCGGAGGGCGCCGGGACGGCCTGGTTCAGCAACATCCCGCAGCCGGGGCAGCTGACCGCGGAGGAGGCCCGGGCGGTGACGAAGGAGGAGTGGCTGGCCCTGGCCCGCGAGCTGCACGCCGAGGACCTGCCCGCCCGGGACGTCCTGGCGGAGGCGGACGCCGCGAGCGTCGAGGTCTTCCCGCGGCTGGAGATCATGCCGTCCGTGCCGCACTGGTACCGGGACCGGATGGTGCTGGTCGGCGACTCGGTGCACGCCCCGTCCAACAGCTCCGGCCAGGGCGTCTCGCTGGCCGTCGAGAGCGCCGTCGAGCTGGCCCGCTGCCTGCACGAGCTGCCCGACCTGGCGAGCGCCCTCGCGGCGTACGAGGCGGCCCGGCGGCCGGTGGTGGAGGAGGTCGCGGCGAGGGCGGCGGTCGTCAACGCCCAGAAGGCGCGCACGGCGGTCTGACGGCCGGCGGGGCGGAGGGGGCGCGGACAGGCACGGTGATCGGGAGGCGCCGTGACCGTGCCGTGACCCCCGTCGTCGGGCCGGACAACGCCGTCCGGGGGACTTTGGCCGCCCGGCCAATCAAGTGGGCCCCGGTGCAGGAATAGCGTTCGTCGTGTGGCCGACGTGCGACCCGCGTCGGCATCCCCCGCATCAACCGAAGGAGAGCGTGCGCTCTATGGACGCTGTGACCCAGGTCCCCGCGCCGGTGAACGAGCCGGTCCACAGCTACGCCCCCGGCAGCCCGGAACGGGCCCGCCTGGAGGCCAAGCTGAAGGAGCTGGGCGGCCAGGAGCCGGTCCAGCTGACCATGACGATCAACGGTGAGCGCCGGATGGGCGGCGGCACCGAGATCCACGTCGTCCAGCCGCACAACCACGCGGCGAGGCTCGGCACCCTGCGCAACGCCACCCAGGCCGACGCGCAGGACGCCATCGACGCTGCCCTGGCCGCTGCCCCGGCCTGGCAGGCGCTCTCCTTCGACTCCCGCGCCGCGATCTTCCTCAAGGCCGCCGACCTGCTGGCCGGCCCCTGGCGCGAGACCCTGGCCGCCGCCACCATGCTCGGCCAGTCCAAGACCGCCCAGCAGGCCGAGATCGACACCCCCTGCGAGCTGGTCGACTTCCTGCGCTTCAACGTGCACTTCGCCCGCCAGATCATGGCCGAGCAGCCGATCTCCTCGGACGGCGTGTGGAACCGCAGCGACCACCGCCCGCTGGAGGGCTTCGTCTACGCGATCACCCCGTTCAACTTCACCGCCATCGCCGGCAACCTGCCGACCGCGCCGGCGCTGATGGGCAACGTGGTGCTGTGGAAGCCGTCCCCGACCCAGCAGTTCTCCGCGCACCTGCTGATGCAGCTGCTGGAGGAGGCCGGGCTGCCCAAGGGCGTCATCAACATGGTCACCGGTGACGGCCTGGACGTCTCCGCCGTCGCGCTGAAGCACCCCGCCCTGGCCGGCATCCACTTCACCGGCTCCACCGCCACCTTCCAGCACCTGTGGCGCGAGGTCGGCACCAACATCGCCGGCTACCGCACCTACCCGCGGATCGTCGGCGAGACCGGCGGCAAGGACTTCCTGGTCGCCCACCCGTCCGCCGACCCGGCCGTGCTGAAGACCGCGATGACCCGCGGCGCCTTCGAGTTCCAGGGCCAGAAGTGCTCGGCGCTCTCCCGCGCGTACGTCCCGGCCTCGATCTGGGCCGGCCTCAAGGACGCGTTCCGCGACGAGGTCGAGGGCCTCACCATGGGCGACGTCACCGACCTGTCGAACTTCATGTCGGCCGTCATCGACGACCGCGCCTTCGCCAAGAACAAGGCCGCCATCGACCGGGCCCAGGCCGACCCGCAGGTCGAGGTGCTGGCCGGCGGCACCTACGACGACTCCGTGGGCTACTTCGTCCGCCCGACCGTGCTGGTCTGCCAGGACCCGGCGAGCGAGTACTTCAAGGACGAGTACTTCGGCCCCATCCTCGCGGTGTACGTCTACGAGGACGAGAAGTACGAGGAGATGCTGGCGCAGATGGAGTCGGTGTCGGCCTACGGCCTGACCGGCTCGATCATCGCCCAGGACCGCGCCGCCGCCCAGGACGCCATGCACAAGCTGCGCTTCGCGGCCGGCAACTTCTACATCAACGACAAGCCGACCGGCGCGGTCGTCGGCCAGCAGCCGTTCGGCGGCGGCCGGGCCTCCGGCACCAACGACAAGGCCGGCGCCAAGCAGAACCTGGCGCGCTGGACCTCCACCCGTTCGGTCAAGGAGACCTTCGTCCCGCCGACCGACTACCGCTACCCGCACATGGGCTGAGTGCCCCCGGACCTCGTGGTCCCCTGACGCCCGGTCCCGCAGCCGGGCGTCCCACGGGCGGCGGACCGCCCGCCCACCCGTCGCCCGCCGCGCGCGACACCCCCTCCGGTCCGCCGCCCGTCTTTCCGCCACCCTTAGAAGCACCAGCTCCAGGAGTCACGATGCTCCGTTCCGCCCTCCTCGCGGCCTCCCGCTCCCCGCAGGTCCGCACCGTGGTCGAGAAGTTCCCGCCGACCCACGCCATAGTCGAGCGCTTCGTCGCCGGCGAGAAGCTCGACGACGCGGTCACCGCCTGCGACGACCTCGTCGCCACCGGCCGCAAGGTCACCCTGGACCACCTCGGCGAGGACACCCAGGACGCCGCCCAGGCCGCCGCCACCGCCGAGGCCTACGAGCACCTGCTCGCCGCCCTCAAGGACACCGGCCTCGCCGCCGGCGCCGAGGTCTCGGTCAAGCTGTCGGCCGTCGGGCAGTTCCTCCCGGTGGACGGGGAGAAGATCGCCCTGGAGAACGCCCGCCGCATCTGCGAGGCCGCCGCCGACGCCGGCACCACGGTGACCCTCGACATGGAGGACCACACCACCACCGACTCCACCCTCGCCATCGCGCGCGAGCTGCGGGCGGACTTCCCCTGGCTGGGCGTCGTCCTCCAGGCCTACCTGCGCCGCACCGAGGCCGACTGCCGCGAGTTCGCCGGCGCCGGCTCCCGGGTGCGCCTGTGCAAGGGCGCCTACAAGGAGCCCGAGTCGGTGGCCTTCCAGGGCAAGCGCGAGGTCGACCTCGCGTACGTCCGCGCGCTGAAGGTGCTGATGGCCGGCGAGGGCTACCCGATGATCGCCTCGCACGACCCCAACATGATCAAGATCGCCGGCCAGCTCGCCCAGTGGAACGGCCGCAAGCGCGACTCCTTCGAGTACCAGATGCTCTACGGCATCCGCCCCGAGGAGCAGCTGCGCCTCGCCGCCGAGGGCAACACGATGCGCGTGTACCTGCCCTACGGCGAGGAGTGGTACGGCTACTTCATGCGCCGCCTGGCCGAGCGCCCGGCCAACCTGACCTTCTTCCTGCGCGCCATGGCGACGCGCGGCTGAGGTCCCGGTTCCGCGGACGGCCCGCACCCCTTGTGGAAGGGGAGTGCGGGCCGTCCGTCGTGTGCGGGGGCCGTCAGAGGAAGTCCTTGGTGTCCAGCTCGAACTCGAAGGGGGCGGGAAGGGCCATCGGCTCGCCGAAGGCGGCCAGGTGCACCTCGGTGTACTCGTCGCGGTGCGGTTTGCCGAAGAGGCTGACCTGCGACTTCTCGCGGTCGATGAGGAGACGGAGCGGGATTCCGGCCCGGGCGTGGCAGTGGCGCTCGATTCGCTGGGTGGCGCGGACCGCGCGGTAGTCGTGAGCCGTACGGGGCGCGCTTCGTGTGATGGCCTTTCACCCGAGGGTGTGAGGGAAGGCTCGGCATAGGATCGCTCTGCTGGTGAACCTTGGTGTCAAGGTGAGGAGTTGACGTGGTGGTCAAGCGGTTCGCGGAGCTGTCGACGCCGTTGGTGGCGGACGCCTGTGTGCGGCTGGGGGTGGAGCTCAGGGTGGCGCCGGCCGGGGTCGCCGGGGTGGTCGCCGGGAGCCGGGTGGCCGGGCGGGTGCTGCCGGTGCGGCACTACGGCAGTGTGGACGTCTTCCTGGAGGCGTACGGCGCGGCCGGGCCCGGGGACGTGCTGGTGATCGACAACGGCGGGCGGACGGACGAGGCCTGCGTCGGGGACCTCGCCGTGCTGGAGGCGCGGGCCGCCGGGCTGGCCGGGCTGGTGGTGTGGGGGCTGCACCGGGACACCCCGGAGCTGGTGGAGATCGGGCTGCCGGTGTTCAGTTACGGAGCCCTGCCGCTGGGGCCGGTCCGGCTGGACGAGCGGGAGCCGGAGGCGCTGACCACCGCCCGGTTCGGGCCGCACCTGGTGAGCGCCGGGGACGCGGTGTTCGCGGACGCCGACGGCGTGCTGTTCGTGCCCGCCGCGCGGCTGGACGAGGTGCTGGAAACGGCCGCCGGCATCGCCCGGACCGAGCGCGCGCAGGCGGAGCGGATCCGTGCGGGCGACACGCTGCGCCGGCAGACCTCGTTCGACGACTACCTGGAGCGGCGCGCCGCCGACCCGTCGTACAGCTTCCGGCAGCACCTGCGGCGGGTCGGTGGCGCGATCGAGGAGTAGGCACGGGCGGGGCGGTGCTCCGAGGGCGCGGTGTCCGAGGACGCGGCGCTCAGAGGGCGCGGTGCATGATGTGCAGGCCGACGTAGCCGTGGACGGGGTGGCGGAAGCCCTCGGGGAGGGTGCCGATGACGGTGAAGCCGAGCGACTCGTACAGCTTCACCGCGTGCTCGTTGGAGGCGACCACGGCGTTGAACTGCATGGCGCGGTAGCCGGCCCGGCGGGCCCAGTCGAGGGTGTGCTCGGCGAGGGCGCGGCCGACGCCGCGGCCGGAGTGCGCCGGGTCGACCATGTAGCTGGCGCTGGCGATGTGCGAGCCGTTGCCCTGGTGGTTGCGGTTCATCTTGGCGGTGCCGAGCACGGTGCCGGTCGCCTCGTCCACCGCGACCACCGTGCGGTCCGGGGCCCGGAGCAGCCACCAGTCCCGGCCCTGCTCGAAGTCCAGGTCGAGCGGGAACGTGAAGGTCTCGCCGGCGGCGACGATGGTGTGGAAGAACGGCCAGATGGCGGGCCAGTCCTCGGCGGTGGCTTCTCTGATCAGCATCCCGACAGGATGGCGGCCGGGCGCCGGGAATCCAAGCGGATTTCCCGTCACCCGGCCGTCGGAGGGGCCGATCAGAGCATCGAGGCGGCCGGCTTGACCATGGCGCGGGCGGTCTTGGCGTCGACGTACTCGCCGATCGCGGTCATCACCCACTCGCCGGAGAACTGGCGGACCAGCTTGCACATCACCACGCCGGTGTGCGGCTCGGACTGGGTGAGGTCGAAGCGGACCAGTTCCTGGCCCGAACCGGCGTCCACCAGGCGGCAGTACGCGTTCTTGACCTCGGTGAACTTCTGGCCGGAGAAGGAGTTCACCACGAACACCAGGCCGCAGACCTCCGGCGGCAGGCCGTCGAGGTGGACGGTGATCGACTCGTCGTCACCGCCGCCCTGGCCGGTGAGGTTGTCGCCGGAGTGGGCGACGGCGCCGTTGAAGATGCCCAGCTTCATGAACCAGGCGGTGTCCAGCTTCTCGCGCCGGGCGTCGAAGGCGATGCAGGAGGCGTCCAGGTCGATGTTGCGGCCGCGGCCGGCCGGCTCCCAGCCGAGGCCCATCCGGACCGAGGAGAGGAAGGGCTTGCCGTTCTTCTCCAGCGAGACCGAGCCGCCCTTGGTCAGGCTCACCCGGCCCTTGTCCAGGGTGACCTTGGTGAGCGCGGCCGGGGCGGCGGCGGGCGGCGCCGGAGGAGTGCTCTGCGGCAGCGGCGCGTTGGCGGCGAGGGCCACCCGCGGGTCCACCGGGCCGGAAGGGGCGGCCGGGGCCGGCGGGGGCGCCACCGGGGGCGCGGCCCGCGGCGC